>DATBXI010000025.1:0-16323 GCA_036514355.1 Desulfuromonadaceae bacterium | reverse complement strand
CCCGCGCATCGGGTTCGTCACCCTCACCGCGGTTGAGGTCACGGATGACCTGCACCACGCGCGCATCTTCTTCACGGTGATCGGCGACGATAGCGCCAAGAAGAACAGCGAGGCAGGGCTTAACAGCGCCAAGGGCTTTATCCGCAAGGAACTGGGCCGGGTCCTGACCATGCGCTACATCCCTGAGCTTCACTTCAAGTACGACCATTCGCAGGAGTACGGCAGCCGTATCGACACTATTCTCAGGGAGATCGACACAGGGCATGACGGAGACGATACAGGCCATAGTTGAGGAAATACGCCGCAGCAGTTCCTTTCTGGTGACTTCCCACGAGGGGCCGGACGGCGATGCCGTGGGCGCTTCCCTGGCGCTGGCGTCGTTTCTGCGCAAGATCGGCAAGGAGGTCTGCGTCCATTTGCGGGACCCGGTTCCGGACCTGTACGCCTTCCTGCCGGGCGCCGACAGCGTCGAGTCCCATATCCCCGATCGGGACTTCGATGCGGCCTTTGTGCTGGACATCGGCGAGTTCCGCCGGGCCGGCGACGAGTTCTGCGGCTTTCGGCGCATCGGAACGCTGATCAATCTGGATCACCACCTGGGATGCGAGCCGTTCGGCGCCCACAACCTGATCGATTCCACCGCAGCCGCCACCGGCGTGCTGGTGCACCGCATCGCCAACGCCTACGGTTTCCCGTTCGACCGCGAAACCGCGCTCTGCCTGTACGTATCCATCATCACCGATACCGGCTCGTTCCGCTATTCCAATGCCAACCGCGAGGCCTTCACCATTGCCGGCGAGATGATTGGGTGCGGCGTCAACGCCTGGGATGTGGCCGAAAAGCTCTACGAAAACCAGCCGCGCAAGCGCCTCGAACTGCTGGCGCGCTGTCTCCCCACCCTGGAGATGCTCAAGGGGGGAGAGGCCGCTTCGGTGACCGTGACGCTGGACATGTACGCACAAACCGGCGCCGACGCCGAGTTGACGGACGGTTTTGTCAATTACCCCCGCTCCATCCGCGGGGTGGAGGTGGCCATCTTCTTCCGCCAGGTGGAGGAGCGCAGGTACAAGGTCGGCTTCCGCTCCAAGGGCACGGTCAATGTGGCCGCATTCGCCGCGGGCCTCGGCGGCGGCGGCCATCACAACGCCGCCGGCTGCACGGTGGACGGCACCCTCGACGAGGTCAAGTCCAAAGTCTACGCGCTCCTGGACGCTTCTCTTTGATCAGCGGCTTCATCATCATCGACAAACCGGCCGGCATCACCTCCCATGACGTGGTCAGCCGGGTGCGCCGCATTCTGGGCACCCGCAAGGTGGGGCATACCGGTACGCTCGACCCCTTTGCCACCGGCGTGCTGGCCGTGGCGGTCAACGAGGGGACCAAGGCCATCCCGTTCCTAGACGAGGGGATCAAGCGCTACGCGGCCGTGCTGCGGCTCGGCCTGGCCACCGATACCCTGGACATCACCGGCCGTGTGCTGGCCGAGGCGGACTGGTCTGCGATCAGCAGAGAGCGATTCATGGCGACCATTGCCCGGTTTACCGGCTCCATCAGCCAGACCCCTCCCATGTATTCGGCCATCAAGCGCGACGGCCAGCCGCTCTACAAACTGGCCCGCCAGGGAGTGGAGGTGGAGCGGCAGCCCCGGCCGGTGGAGATCCATGCCATGGAGTTGACGGCCTTTGAGCCCCCCTTGGCCAGCGTCACTGTGACCTGCTCCCGCGGGACCTATGTCCGTTCCCTGGCAGACGACATGGGCGCCGACCTGGGCTGCGGCGCGACCCTGCAGGAGCTGCGCAGGACAGCCAGCGGCCCGTTCGCCATCGGGGCGGCCGTCACCCTCGACCAGCTCGAAGCGGCGGTCCGGGAGGGCACTGTCGAGCAGTTGTGCATCACCCCGTACGCGGCGCTCGGCCACCTGTCGGACATCCCCCTGTCCGGCGACGGCCTGATCAAGGTCCGTCACGGCCGAGCGATCGGGTGGGAGGAAACCGATCTGGCCCATCCGGCAATCTGCGAACAGCCGGCTTTGGTGCGGCTTTCCCACGATGGTGCGCTGGTGGCGGTCGGACAGCTCGTGCCAGTGGCGGGCAGTCTCCCCCGCATCACGCTCCAGCGGGTTTTTGTGCAAGCTTAATGCTTTACAAGACATTATTCCTATGGTATAGAATCTAGCTCACGATTCTCTACCCGCATCCATGCGATAGCGTATATCAAACGAACACGAAAGGAGGTGTTGGCAGTGCTGGCAACCGAAAAGAAGCAGGAAATCATCAACGCGTTCAAATCCCATGACAGCGACACAGGTTCCCCGGAGGTGCAGATCGCAATCCTCACCGAGCGGATAACCTATCTCACCGAGCACTTCAAGATTCACAAAAAGGACCACCACAGCCGGAGAGGGCTTCTGAAGCTCGTCGGCCAGAGGAGGCGCCTTCTGGACTACCTCAAAGGCAAAGAGCTGGACAGGTACAAGAAGGTCATCGAGCGACTCGGCATACGCAGGTAATGGAGGGCAATATACCTGCCGTGCGCGGGTATATTGCCATTCTTGCTTTTCGTATGCGCGTTTTTGAAAGAGGGCTTTCCAGCCCTTTTATTTTTTGTTGGGGACGTGGATAGAGTCTCCCAGGAATACAATCAAGTTCTTCAACCTGCCACGGAGACACAGAGACACAGAGTAAGACTACGAAGTACCATGAGTATGGAGGGAAGCGGATTGACAGTTCTTTGCCGCTTGTTCTCCACTCTGAGAAAACTCTGTGCAACCTCAGTGTCTCGGTGTCTCTGTGGCGGATTTTGATTTTCCTGAGAGATTGTAGCGACGGCCCCAACGCAACCATAAGGAGAATAAGTATGGAACACGTTGTGAATGTTGAGTTCGGCGGCAGGACCGTCACCATTTCCACCGGCAAGCTGGCCAAGCAGGCCAACGGCGCCGTGATGGTCAGAAGCGGCGACACCATGGTGCTGGTCACCGCTGTGGCACAAAAAGAAGCCAAGGAAGGGCAGGATTTTTTCCCCCTTACCGTCAATTACACCGAAAAGGCCTATGCCGGGGGCAAGATCCCGGGCAGCTTCTTCAAGCGCGAGGCGCGCCCCTCTGACCCGGAGACCCTGATCTGCCGTCTGATCGACCGCCCGATCCGCCCGCTCTTCCCGGAAACGTTCCTCAACGACACCCAGATCATGGCCACCGTCGTATCGGCCGACAAGGACCACGATCCCGGCATCCTTTCGATGCTCGGCGCCTCGGCGGCCCTGATGATCTCGGATATCCCCTTTCAGGGGCCGATTGCCGGCGTCAAGGTCGGCCGGGTGGATGGCCGGCTGATCTGCAACCCCACCGCCGAAGAGCTGCAAAAGAGCGACCTGGAGATCGTCGTGGCAGCAAGTCGCGACGCGGTCATCATGGTGGAGGGTGAGGCGAAATTCGTCTCCGAGGCCGACATGCTCGATGCGATCTTCTATGCCAAGGAGGCCATGCTGCCGCTGATCGAGGCCCAGGAAGAGCTGCAGAAAAAAGCGGGTGTTGCCAAACGTGAAGTCGCGCCACCGGTTGTCAATGAGGCCCTTTTGGCCCGGGTGCGCGAGCTGGCCTACGGCCGCATCGGCGAGGCTGTCAAGATCAAGTCCAAGCAGGAACGCCACAACCAGATCGACCTGATCAAGGCCGAGACCATCGAGGCCCTGAAGGAAGAGTTCGAAGGTAGCGGCAAGCAGATCAAGGCATTCCTCGGCGATTTCGAATACGACCGCGTCCGTGCCGATGTTCTTGACACCGGCATCCGCATCGATGGCCGCGACACCACCACCATCCGTCCGATCGCCACCGAGGCCGGCATTCTGCCCCGCACCCACGGCTCGGGCCTGTTCACCCGCGGCGAGACCCAGGCCCTGGTCACCACCACCCTCGGTACCTCCAGCGACGAACAGCGCATGGACTCGCTCTATGGCGAATACCGCAAGCGCTTCCTGTTGCACTACAACTTCCCCCCGTTCTCCGTGGGCGAGACCAGCTTCCGGCTGGGACCCGGCCGTCGCGAGATCGGTCACGGCATGCTGGCCGAGCGGGCGCTGTCGGCCGTGCTCCCCAAACATGAAGATTTCCCCTACACGATCCGTGTAGTATCCGAGACCCTGGAGAGCAACGGGTCTTCCTCGATGGCCTCGGTCTGCGGCGGCAGCATGTCGTTGATGGATGCCGGCGTGCCGGTGTCGGCACCGGTGGCGGGTATCGCCATGGGGCTGATCAAGGAGGGCGAAAAAGTCGCCATCCTGTCCGACATCCTCGGCGACGAAGACCACTTGGGCGACATGGACTTCAAGGTGGCCGGTACTTCGGAAGGTGTCACCGCGCTGCAGATGGACATCAAGATCGGTGGCGTCACCAAGGAAATCATGCAGCAGGCCCTCAAACAGGCCCGCGAGGGACGTCTGCACATCCTGGGCAAGATGGCCGAGACCCTGGCCGCTCCGCGTGCCGAGATGTCTCCCTTTGCCCCGCGCATCACCACCATCTGG
The DNA here is from genome assembly GCA_036514355.1 of Desulfuromonadaceae bacterium. Taxonomy (GTDB): domain Bacteria; phylum Desulfobacterota; class Desulfuromonadia; order Geobacterales; family Pseudopelobacteraceae; genus JACPFJ01. The sequence goes on along the minus strand of DATBXI010000025.1, from coordinate 11,799 downwards.
ATCAAGACCGACCGGATCCGCGACGTCATCGGCACCGGCGGCAAGAATATCCGCAACATCACCGAGACCACCGGTGTTACCGTGGATATCGAGGATACCGGCCGCATCAACATCGCCAGCACCAGCAAGGAGGCCTGCGACATGGCCATCCAGATGATCCGCGGCCTGACCGACGAGGCCGAGGAGGGGAAACTCTACATGGGCACGGTCAGGAAAATCATGGACTTCGGCGCCTTCGTGGAGATCATGCCCGGCACCGACGGCCTGGTGCACATCTCCGAGCTCGATACCAAGCGGGTCAAGACGGTCACCGACGTGCTCAACGAAGGGGACAAGGTGCTGGTCAAGTGCATCGGCATCGACAAGAACGGCAAGATCAAGCTCTCCCGCAAGGAGGCCCTGGGCCTCAACCCCGATGGCACCCCCATCGAAGGGTATAAGCCCGAATAGGCGGCGGACAGCGGCATGAAACAGACAAAAAGGCGAGGCGCGAGCTTCGCCTTTTTGCGTTTGTTACAATAGGGTGAAACTGTTGGCAGAGGGCGGGGTAACGTGTATAGTGGGCTTCACGAGATAATCTGGAAGGATTGTCGCCCCACACAACGGCACAAAGGACACAAGGAATTTGCTGCGGCGTCCTCCTGTGGTCAACCGATTTTCCTGGTACACTTTGTGAGCTTTGTGTGAATACCATCGTTTGTGAGAGTTGAGGCCTGACATGAAAAACCCCCGCTTGGCCGCAATTGACATAGGAACCAACTCGATCCGCTGCATCGTGGTGGAAGCCGACCAGCAGGGCCGGTTCAAGGTGCTGGACGACGAAAAGGCCACGGTTCGCCTGGGGGAGAACCTGAGCACCAGCGGCGCCATCTCGGCCGCCGCGTTCAGCCGGGCCGTGGACGCCGTTGCCATGATGCGCAAGTTGATCGAAGGGCTCGGCGTGATCGAGGTGGAGGCGGTGGCTACCAGCGCCGTCAGGACCGCTGCCAACGGCCCGGAGCTGGTGGAGATGCTCTCCCGGGAGCTGGGACGCGAGATCAGGGTGATCTCCGGCGAGGAGGAGGCCGAACTGGCCGCCATCTCGGCCCTGCACAACTTCGACATGCAGGACAAGCGCTACGCCATGATCGACATCGGCGGCGGCAGCGTGGAGATAGTCACCGCGTTGGGCAACCATATCGAGGAGTACTACTCCATTGACCTGGGCGCGGTGGTCATGACCGAGCGCTTCCTGACCGGCGATCCCATCAAGGCGGGGGAGTACCAGAAGTTCCAGCGCCACGTCCGGGCGGCCCTCAAAAAGACTTTCAGCGGCAGGAAGATCGCCGTGCAGACCTTTATCGGCTCCGGCGGCACCATCACCTCCCTCGGTGCCATGGTCATGAACATGCGCAGGCAGGCCTACTCCTCGGTACACGGCTTCGAGACTCTCCGCTCCGAGGTGGTGCATATCCTGGCCATGCTGATGCGCAAGGATACCAAGGCCCGCCGGTCGGTGGCGGGACTGAACCCCGACCGGGCCGACATCATCGTTGCCGGCCTGGGGCTGGTGGACGAACTGATGCGGTTCTTCGGGGCCAACACGTTGCTGGTGAACGAGCGCGGCATCCGCGAGGGGCTGGTGATCCGCTGCATGCGGCGGCTCGGCCTCATGCCGGCAACAACGCAGCGGCGCTCCTGGCGCGAGTCGGTGGTGGAGTTTGCCCGTTCCTGCCATTTCGACGAACCCCATTCAAAGCACGTGGCCAAGCTGGCGCTGGCGCTCTTCGACAACCTGGCCCGGGCGGAGCGCCTGAAAAAGGCGGATCGCCGGATGCTGGAGACAGCGGCGCTGTTGCACGACATCGGCTACTTCATCAGCTACAACAGCCACCACAAGCATTCCTATCACCTGATCCGCCACGCCGACCTGTTCGGCTTCACCCCGCGGGAGCGGGAGATGATCGCCCAGGTCGCCCGCTACCACCGCAAGTCGCTCCCCAAGCGGAAGCACGAGGAATACCAGCGGCTGGACGAGAAGGACCGGGCCACGGTGTCCCGCCTGGGCGGCATCCTGCGTCTGGCCGACGGGCTGGACCGGCGCAGGAGCGGCCTGGTGGAGGTGGTGGAACTTACCCGGACCAGCGACGCATGCCAGGTGAAATTGCTGGGAACGGAGGATATCTCGGTGGAACTGTTCGGCGCCAACGCCAAGAAGGACCTGTTCGAACAGGCGTTCGGATGCAGCGTGGTCTTCGTGACCGGCTAAAAATTGCACTGCCGCCGGCAGGGCACTTGTAATTTCATGCCGTGATGATTAGCTTCATGAAGAGGCGGTCCTAGCGGATCAGCCGGGAGCCGCCCGGACAACGAGGAGGAGATGAGATGAAACACACAACGATGTGCACGCTGGCACTGGCAGCGATTGCCCTGGTGGTGAGCCTGACCGTGGCCACCATGAACGCCGAGGCCCGTGCCGGCGGCGGAAGATCCTCGGGAAGCCGCGGCTCCCGTAGCTATTCCCGGCCGGTGGCCCCACCGTCCCAGTCCAGCCCCTATCAGCAGGCTGCCCCGCAACAGACGCGGCCTGCCACACCTTCCCCCTTTCAGACCCCGCAACCAGCGGGCGGCGGCTTTTTCCGCAGCATGGCCGGTGGCTTGGTCGGCGGCATGCTGGGCGGCATGTTGTTCCGTAGCCTCGGTTTCGGCGGTGGCGGGTGGGGCGGCGGTGGCGGTGGCGGGATCGGGCTGTTCGATATCCTGCTGATCGGCGGCATCATCTATTTCATCTACCGGATGGTGAAACGGCGGCGGGAGCAGGCACCCGATAACCAGAACGTCTACAGCATGCAGGATTACCGGGAAACGTCCGCGTACCAGCCGGCTTACGGTCCTGGCGAGGACCTGGCCGCCGGGCTCGCCCATGTGCGGCAGATGGACCCGGCTTTTGACGAGCAGCGGTTCGCCGACCAGGTCATGGACATCTTCTTCAAGATCCAGGGCGCCTGGATGAACAGGGACCTGTCGTCCGTGACCGGCCTGCTGACACCGGAGATGCGGCGCATCTTCCAGGAGGACATCGACCGTCTGCTGCGGGAGCACCGGGTCAACCGCCTGGAGAACATCGCCGTGCGCAGCGTGGAGGTTTCCGAAGCGTGGCAGGAGTCGGGGCAGGATTACATCACGGCCATGATCTACGCCAACCTGCTGGATTACACCACCGACGACACCAGCGGCCAGGTGGTGGAGGGAAGCAAGACCGATCCGGTGAAGTTCGAGGAGTACTGGACCTTCACGCGGCCGGTGGGGAACAACCCCTGGCAGCTCTCCGCGATCAACCAGAAATAGAATCTCACAGCGATACCCAAATATCCCCTCCCCCCTGGTGGGGGAGGGATAGGGTGGGGGGGAGGTTGCCATCAATACGACAGTGTTGCAGTTTTCCCCTCCCCCTGCCCCCTCCCACAAGGGGAGGGGGAGAACTTGTATGATCAAAGTTGTTGCTTAACAGAAACGGCCTCGACCGCCAGTTCATCATAGACCGCCAGCGTCTTCACGCCGGCGGTCTCTTTTTTGGCCAGCTCGGCGAAGCTCCGCAGCCTGCTGTTGAAGCGATCGGCCTGGTTCCTGAGGCTGGTGGTGCTCTCGGCGATAAAGCTCTTCTCCTTGGGGTCCGTGTCCTTTTTGAACACCCCCTTCATCCTGTTAAAGTACTCGTCCGTGCCGCAGACATAATGGTTGACGCTTTCCAGAAAGGAGAGGGCGCCGCTGGAGAGATCGGACAGGGATGCCAGCTTGGCCTGGGCGTCGTTCATGTCTTTCAGCAGCTGCTGGTCGGCGAACTGCGCCGCAGCGGCCAGGGCCTTTTCGTCCAGGGGTTTCTGGGGGGCGATGGCGTCGGTCATGTCGATGAATCGCTGCGACGACGCCAGGTAGGCGGTAATGGCTATGGAGGCGGAGTTGAGGGCCAGGGTGAACTGGGCAACGAACTTGGTGAACACCGAAGCCTGTCCGGCATAGGGGACCGGGAGCATGCGGGCGGCAACGGCGGCATAGGAGCCGGCCTGGATGTAGCGGTTGTACCCGGCCAGGTTGGCGCTCATCCAGGTGACGAAGCCCGCGAAATCACCGGTGGCCTGGCGCTGGAGTCGCACATCGGCGGCGATCTCCTTCAGGCGCTGGGCCTTCTTCCTCTGCAGGCGTTCGATAGGTATGCCCTTTTCGGTCTCAAGCTGGGTGACCCGTTTCATGAGCAGGTCGTTGTCTGACCGCAGTTTGATGAGCTGTTCCTCGGCCGGCGTCAGCGGCCCGCAGACGTCTTCCGCGGCACGGGCCGAGGGCGCGGCGAGTGGGGCCAGGGTGGCGGCACACAGCACGGTAATGACGAACAGGCGTTTTCCTAGGGGCATTTCGGTGGTATCCTTCTCTGAGTCGTATGTCACGAGTGCGTTCCCGGTTTACTGTATAGCGCCGTGCCGGCCGCAATGCAACGGTTTCCCCGCCTGTTTTTGCGTGTGGCGTTGGGGTTTATATTGTAGACTTAAGACTTGAAGCGGGCAGTTCGAAACGCGATACTACCAGTTAACATACCACACCTGACAGGAGTTGCAGGCATGCCGCATGCGCGACGCGTCCGTACGACCCTGACCCAAAAAATGATCCTCAGTTTTGCCGTCTGCGGCATCTGCATGACGGCCGCACTGGTGTATGCCATCGTGGGGCTGGGGATCATGCACCGCATGGAGAGCGACATCGCCCGCAATGACGTTGCCGCCGCCACCATCACCATCACGCTGCGCGAGGTCATGCTGGCCCAGGAACGCTATTTGGGCAAATTCCAGATCCTGCGACAACCGGAATTCCAGGAGTTGTTCGAGCAGAACGCGGCCGAGTTCCGCACCCGGCTGGCCGCACTGCAGCGGGTGTACCAGGGAGAGGCCCTGGGCCGGCTCCGCGGGGCGTACGAGGAGTATGGGCGGTTGTGCCGGCAGGTATTCAACGGCACGGATGTGGGACCTGCAGTCATGAACAAGGCTGCAGGGCGGGTGGAGTCCATTATCGAGCGCATCCGGAGTGAGCAGCAGGAATCCCTGGCCAACAAGCTGAAGGTCTCCGACGACAAGGAGACGGAAACCGTCACCAGGTCCATCGGGCTGGCGTTCCTGGGGGTGCTGCTCGCCTTTTTGGTGTCGTTCTATCTGATCTACACGTTCGCCACCTCAATCAGCAAATTGCAGAAGGCCACCCATCGCATCGCGGCCGGCGATTTCGACCACGATCCCCACATCCCGGCCGGGGACGAGATCGGTTCCCTGGCCGAGGACTTCATGAACATGGCGCTCCGGCTCAAGGAACTGGAGCAGATCAGCCTGGATGCCAGTCCCCTGACCCGGCTGCCTGGCAACATCGCCATCGAGCGCTCCATAAACCGGCGGCTGCGCGAGCGGACACCCTTTGCCATGTGCTACCTCGATCTGGACAACTTCAAGTCCTACAATGACCGGTACGGCTACATCAGGGCCAGCGAGCTGATCAAGGAGGCCAGCCAGGTCATCCACGACGCTGTCAAGTGCCTGAATGATCCCGACAGTTTCGTGGGGCACATCGGCGGCGACGACTTCGTGGTGATCATCGATGCACTGCTCGCAAAGGCGGCGTGTCAGGCAATCATCCGCGACATCGACGCCATGGTCCCGGCCTATTACTCCGAGGACGACCGCAGGGCAGGATTCATCGACGGCGTTGACCGCTACGGCGTGGCGCGCAGTTTTCCGCTGATCTCCATTTCCATAGCAGTGCTGAATTGCCAGCCGGGCAAATATGCCACGGCAGCGGAGATCGCCACGGCGGCGGCCAAGGTCAAGGATCGGGTCAAGGAATCATCGGGGAGCAACTACATCATCGTACGGGAGGAGGGAGCCAGTGAAGTTTGAACGGGGTATCGCCGCCCTGTCGTTGGCCGTGCTGACCTGTACGGGAGGGTGCGCCGGCGTCGGGAAGCTATTCGGCAGCAAGCCGGCACCCACTGCCGCGATCCCGGACCGTGAGCATGATTTCTCCACGGCCCTGGAATACCTGCGAAAGGGTAAGGAACAGCAGGCGCGCGCCGCCCTGGAACGGGTCGTTGAAGCGCCTCCCCTCGGCGGGGTGACGGACGAAGCGCTGTTTCGCCTGGCCCTGCTGCATTGTAACGACGACGGGGGGAAGGACACTGCCCGGGCGCGGTCGTTGCTGGAACGCCTGAAGTACGAATACCCCAAGAGTCTCTGGACCCACCAGGCCGCACCCCTGGCCGCATACCTGGCGAGCGCCGGGACGCTGCGCGACAAGGATCGGGAGATCAGGACCTTGCGGCAGCTCAACCTCTCGCTCAGCCGCGACAACAAGGAACTGCACCAGAGTCTCGAACGGCTGAAGAGCCTGGACAAGGAGCTGGAGCAGAGGATCAGGCGCTGATCCTGCTGACTATTTCCGCTTATCCCCCTGCCGGTACTCGGCCAGGAACGCCTCCTTGTACTCCACGAAGCGGTCATTCTCGATGGCCGTGCGGATATCTGCCATCATGTTCAGGTAGAAGCGCACGTTGTGGATGGCTGACAGCACCGCAGAGACCACCTCGTTGGCGGCGAACAGGTGATGCAGGTAGGCGCGGGTGAAGTTCCGGCAGGTGTAGCAGTCGCAACTGGGGTCCACGGGGTAGAAGTCGCGCTTGTAGTTCTTGTTGGTCAGGCGGATCCTGCCGCGCCGGGTGAACAGGGTGGCGCTCCGGGCGTAGCGGGTGGGGATGACGCAGTCGAACATGTCCATGCCCCGCTCCACGCTCTCCAGGATATCCTCGGGCAGGCCGACCCCCATCAGGTAACGGGGTTTGTTGTCCGGCAGGTGCGGCGCCGTCCATCCCACCACCCGCTTGAGCAGTTCCAGTCCTTCTCCCACCGAGACCCCGCCGATGGCATAGCCGGGCAGGTCCAGTTTCCTCATTTCCCGGGCGCACATCACCCGCAGCTCTTCAAAGACGCTTCCCTGCACGATCCCGAACAGGGCCTGGCTGCCGTTGCCGGTCATGGCCCGCTGGCACTCCTTCAGCCAGCGGATGGTCTTTCGCGTCGACTGCTCGGCATAGGATTTGTCGCAGGGGTAGGGGATGCACTCGTCAAAGGCCATGATGATGTCGGCTCCCAGGTCCTGCTGGATGTGGGTGGCCGTTGCCGGGTCGAGGTAGATTTCCTCGCCGGTGATCTCGTGTTTGAAAAAGACCCCGTCCTCGGTGATGCGCTTGTTGGGCAGGGAAAAGACCTGGAAACCGCCCGAATCGGTCAGGATCGGCCTGTGCCAGGCCATGAAGCGGTGCAGGCCGCCGGCCTTTTTCACCAGCCCCTCGCCGGGTTGCAGGTGCAGGTGGTAGGTGTTGCTGAGGATGATCCGGGCGCCGGTCTCCTCGATCTGGGCCGGGGTGAGCGGCTTCATGGCGCCGTGGGTGGCCACCGGCATGAAGATCGGGGTGGGGATGTCGCCGTGGGGGGTGGTGAGCATGCCCAGGCGCGCGGCACTCCGTTTGTCTTTCTTGAGCAGCGTGAATTCCATGAACTCTCCGGATGGGGCCTGTGGTGTCGGCCGGGTCGGGCGGATACAATGCTGGAGCCGCGTCCGCGTCCCCGGTTACCCTACAACTATCAGAATGCCGCCTCAAATGCAATCGTCCAGCTAAAGCAGCATTGACGGGCGTTTATTCGTATGCTGTATACAGAATTTTGTTGCAATTTTTTATAACGGCGTTTAGTATGCTTGGCTGAAAATTGCAGAGGCGCAACCTACGACTACGATTGCAGACCGCACATCAAATACACCCGAAGGAGGATGGTATGCAGGTTGTCAACAGATTACGCTGGCGTGGTCCCCCGTGACTCAGCAGGTTCCCTTCACCGCGGCTTCCGCACCCTTTGCACCAATCGTTATCGCAGCTCCACACTCTAGAAAAGGAAGGATAGATATGCAACTGTTCACGTCATCTATCGGCAGAAAAGTCCTGATGGCGATCTCCGGCCAGTCCATGGTCCTGTTCGTCATTGTTCACCTGCTCGGCAACTCCTCGGTCTTCGCCGGCCCCGGCGGCCTCAACTCCTATGCCGAGCACCTCCACAGCATGCCGCTGCCCATCATCGCCGCATTCCGCATCGTCATGCTGATCTTCGTCTGCGTGCACATCTGGTTCGGCATCCAGGTGACCATCGAGAACAGCGGCGGCCGCCCCCGGCAGTACGCGGTCAAGGCGACCCAGAAGGCCACCTTTGCCAGCGAGAACATGATCTGGACCGGCGTGCTGATCCTGGCCTTCATCATCTATCACCTGCTGCAGTTCACCTTCCGGGTGACCCCGGACGTGGCCGCCTTTGCCGGCCAGGTGCCGGGCAATGTCTTCGGCATGGTGCTCACCAGCTTCAAGAATCTCTTCATCAGCCTGATCTATGCCGTTGCCATGGCAGCCCTGTTCCTGCATCTCTCCCACGGTGTCCAGAGCTTCTTCCAGACCATGGGCTGGAACAATGACCGTACCCAGTGCGGCATCACCAAGGCCGGCACGCTGGTGGCGCTGATCCTGGGCGTGGGGTTCGTTGCGATCCCGCTGACAATTTTGCTTGGAATTCTGAAAGGTTAAGGGGGTTACCGTGATACTTGATGGAAAATGTCCTACCGGACCTATTGAAAAGACCTGGGACAAGCACCGCTTCGACCTGAAGCTGGTCAATCCCGCCAACAAGCGCAAATACACCGTCATCATGGTGGGCACCGGCCTGGCCGGCGGCGCCGCCGCTGCCTCTCTCGGCGAGCTCGGCTACAACGTCATGGCCTTCTGCTACCAGGATTCGCCGCGCCGCGCCCACTCCATCGCCGCCCAGGGGGGCATCAACGCCGCCAAGAACTACCCCAACGACGGCGACTCCGTCTACCGCCTGTTCTACGACACCATCAAGGGTGGGGACTTCCGCGCCCGTGAGGCCGACGTGTGGCGTCTGGCCCAGGTGTCCAACAACATCATCGACCAGTGCGTGGCCCAGGGCGTGCCCTTTGCCCGCGACTACGCCGGCTACCTGGACAACCGCTCCTTCGGCGGCGCCCAGGTCTCCCGCACCTTCTTCGCCCGCGGCCAGACGGGGCAGCAGCTCCTGCTGGGTGCCTACTCGGCCCTGTCCCGCCAGATCAAGGCCGGCACGGTCCAGATGTACAACCGCCGCGAGATGCTTGACCTGGTCGTTGTGGACGGCGTGGCCAAGGGCATCATCTGCCGCAACCTGGTGACCGGCGAGCTGGAGTCCTACGCGGCCGATGCGGTCTGTCTGGCCACCGGCGGCTACGTCAACGTGTTCTACCTCTCCACTAACGCCATGGGGTGCTCGGTCACGGCCAACTGGAAGGCCCACAAGAAGGGCGCCTTCTTCGCCAACCCCTGCTACACCCAGATCCATCCAACCTGCATCCCCCAGGCCGGCGACTACCAGTCCAAGCTGACCCTGATGTCCGAGTCGCTGCGCAACGACGGCCGCTGCTGGGTGCCCAAGAAGAAGGAAGACCTGGGCAAGCACCCCAGCGAGATCGCCGAAGAGGACCGCGACTACTATCTGGAGCGCAAGTACCCCTCCTTCGGCAACCTGGCGCCCCGTGACATCGCCTCCCGCGCCGCCAAGGAGCAGTGCGACGATGGCCGCGGCGTCGGCCCCGGCGGACGCGGCGTGTACCTGGACTTCTCCAGCGCCATCAAGCGCGTGGGTGAGGATACCATCCGCGAGCGCTACGGCAACCTGTTCGAGATGTACGAGAAGATCACCGACGAGAACGGCTACAAGCGCCCCATGCGCATGTACCCGGCGCCCCACTACTCCATGGGTGGCCTGTGGGTAGACTACAACCTGATGAGCAACATCCCGGGCCTGTTCGTGCTGGGCGAGGCCAACTTCTCGGTGCACGGCGCCAACCGCCTGGGCGCCTCGGCCCTCATGCAGGGCCTGGCGGACGGCTACTTCGTCATCCCCTACACCATCGGCGGCTACCTGGCCGGCATCAAGCCGGGCACGGTTAAGACGGACGATCCCGAGTTCAAGAAGTCCATTGAGGACGTTGTGGCCTATCGCGACAAGCTCCTCAAGGTCAACGGCAAGAAGACCGTTTCCGAGTTCATGCGCGAACTGGGCGGCCTCATGTGGGAAAACTGCGGCATGGCCCGCTCCAAGGAGTCCCTGGAGACCAACCTCAAGAAGATCCCGGCCCTGCGCGAGGAGTTCTGGAAGAACGTCAAGGTCACCGGCACCGGCGCCGAGCTCAACCAGGACCTGGAGAACGCCGGCCGCACTGCCGACTTCCTGGAGTTCGGCGAGCTCATGTGCCGCGACGCCCTGCACCGCAACGAGTCCTGCGGCGGCCATTTCCGCACGGAGTTCCAGACCGACGACGGCGAGGCCATGCGTAACGATGCCGATTACTGCTATGTCGGCGCCTGGGAGTTCAAGGGTGACAACAAGGAGCCCGAACTGCACAAGGAGCCGCTGAAATTCGAGAACGTACATCTCGCCGTAAGGAGCTACAAATAATGAGCGATCACAAGACCATGACACTGACACTGATCGTGTGGCGCCAGAAGGGGCCCAGCGATCCCGGCAAATTCGAAACCTACACCGCTAAAGGCATCACCGAGCACCATTCCTTCCTGGAGATGCTGGACTGCGTCAACGAAGACCTGATCAAGTCCGGCAAGGAGCCGATCTGCTTTGACCACGACTGCCGCGAAGGGATCTGCGGCATGTGTTCGCAGGTCATTAACGGCGCGGCCCACGGCGGCCAGGAGCGCACCACGGTCTGCCAGCTGCACATGCGCAAGTTCAAGGATGGCGACACCATCTACATTGAGCCCTGGAGGGCCCGTGCCTTCCCCATCGTCAAGGACCTGATCGCGGACCGTACCGCCCTGGATACCATCGTCCAGGCCGGCGCCTATGTCTCCTGCCATACCGGCGGGGTGCCCGACGGCAACGCCATCCTGATCCCGAAACCGGCTGCCGACGAGGCCATGGACGCTGCCGAGTGCATCGGCTGCGGTGCCTGCGTGGCCGGCTGCCCCAACGGCGCTGCCATGCTCTTCACCGGCGCCAAGGTATCCCAGTACGCCCTGCTGCCCCAGGGCAAGCCCGAGGCAACCGCCCGCATCAAGAACCTGGTGGACGCCATGAGCCAGTGCGGGTTCGGCAACTGCACCAACCACTACGAGTGCCAGGTGGCCTGCCCCAAGGGGATCAACGTCAAGTTCATCGCCCGCATGAACCGGGAGTTCCTCAAGGCCCAGTTCGCTTAATCGGATACGATTTTCACGTGTAATGTGGTAAAATGAGGCAGCCGTCAGGCTGCCTTTTTTTTATCCCAACTCGCCAGCACAGGTGCCGTCCGTTGGAATTCAACCTGGTAGATCTGCAGATAACCGTTGAGTCGCGCGATCCTGTCGGCCTGGCCCTGCGCCTGGCCGAAGCAGCCGGTGCGTTTGCCGCCGCATGTCGGCGGACTGTGTGCGTAACCCCAACCGCTGGGTGCGCCCATTGTCCTTCCTCCGAAAGGTGCGCTTGGCAGACCGTCTTTTCGCAGCAGCTTTCCACGGATCCCGCGGCTCTCAAGCGGCACCAGAAGCCCCCCCTGCCTTTTGTATTTTCCTTTCCGTTTGCCGAAGAGGCGGGGGAGGGGGGCGGAATGGTGGAATGCGGGCTCGTTGTTGCCGGCCGCGCCATACCGCACCTGGAGATGCTGATGAAGGGATTTGAAGGGCTATTGGCGGACGATCCG
>DATBXI010000024.1:0-7109 GCA_036514355.1 Desulfuromonadaceae bacterium | reverse complement strand
CGCCTACCGAATTGGTGATGCGGGTGGTACACTCTCCCCAGGCGGTTGCCCGTCTCCCATCTCTCTCCAGGCAGGTCTCCATGCAACCAGCAACCCTCGGCTCCACCGGCATCAGCGCCTTCCCGCTCATCTTCGGCACCCTCCCCCTCGGTCCGCTGCAGGCCGGGCTTTCCCCCGCGGAAGGGGGGAAACTGATCCGCCATGCCCTGGAACGCGGGGTCACCATGCTCGACACCGCGGCCCTGTACGGCAGCTACCCCCACATCCGGGCGGGGCTGGCCGGGTGGCAGGGGAAGGTGACCATCGCCTCCAAGACCCATGCAGCCGATGCCGCCACGGCCCGGCAGCACGTGGAAGAGGCCTTGGCCGCACTGGGCCGGGAGCAACTGGACATCGTACACATACACGGCGCCCGGCTCGCCGACCCCTTTGCCGACCGGGCCGCGGTCCTGGAGGAGTTGCTGCGGATGAAGGGGGAGGGGAAGATTGCCCACGTGGGGCTCTCGTCCCATTACATCCAGGCCTTCCGCCTAGCCCTGGACCATCCCGAGATCGAGGTGATCCACCCGCTCATCAACCGGACCGGCATGGGGATCCTGGACGGCTCTGCCGACGAGATGGCCGAGGTCATAGCCGCCTGCGCCCGGGCGGGCAAAGGGGTGTACGCCATGAAGGCCCTGGCCGGCGGGAACCTGATTTCGGAGGCGCGGCAGAGCCTGGCCTATGTCCTGGCGCTCCCGGGGGTGCACGGGGTGGCGGTGGGCATGCTCTCGGAACAGGAGATCGAGGCCAATATCGCCCTGTTCGCCGAGGGACGCGCGGACGACCAGGTCTGGCAGGGGCTGGAAAGCCGGCGGCGCCGGCTGAAGATCATGGAACAGTTCTGCCGGGGATGCGGCCAGTGCGTGGAGATCTGCGGGAGCCAGGCCCTGTCGCTGGTGGATGGCAAGGCGGTGGTGGACGAGGCGGCCTGTATCCTGTGCGGCTACTGCGGCGCCGGGTGCCCGGATTTCATGATCCGCGTGGTCTAGGCTCACAAGGGATCGCCTGAACGGGCGGCAACAGGTGCGGATTTTCCCGGCATCAGAGGCATAAAGAATGGCACGAAGAAGAATCCAGCTGGTCCGAAAACTGAAGATCTCGCCCCATCTCTGGCAGAGACGCGTCGTGTTCTGGGGCGGCGCCGTGGCGGTCGGGTGCGTGGCATCCCTCTTTTCCCTGGGGAGCGAACTGGCCAACCGCATCTTCCACCGCCTGCTGGACTGCTCTCCCTATCTGCCGCTGGTCGTCACCCCCCTGGGGCTGGCAGCAGTCGTCTACCTGACCATGCGGTATGTGCCGGGCGCCCAGGGGAGCGGCATTCCGCAGAGCATGGCCGCCATCTCCCTCCAAAGCCCCGAACAGCGGGGCAAGCTCCTCTCCCTGCGCATTGCCGCGGGAAAGGTGCTGCTGACGCTCCTCTCTCTCCTGGCGGGCGCCTCGATCGGCAGGGAAGGCCCCACGGTACAGGTGGGGGCATCCATCATGTATGCCATGTCCCGATTTGCGCGGTTTTCGCGCGTGGAGCTGGAACGGGGGCTGATACTGGCGGGCGGTGCCTCCGGCGTGGCCGCCGCCTTCAATACGCCGCTGGCCGGGATCGTGTTTGCCATCGAAGAGATGAGCCGTTCGTTCGAAGAGCGCACCAGCGGCACCATGATCACCGCCGTGGTGATCTCCGGCGTCACCTCCATCTTCTTCCTGGGAAACTACACCTATTTCGGCCACGTCTCGGCAGCCATACCGCTGAATGCGAGCTGGCTGGCGGTCGCCGTGTGCGGATGCCTCGGCGGGATCCTGGGAGGGGTGTTCAGCCGCGTGGTGGTCCACGCCACAACCAACGGCATGCCGGGGTGGGTGGGGGCGCTGATGTGCCGGAAGCCGGTGCTCTACGCCGCGCTCTGCGGTCTTGTGCTGGCCGCCATCGGCCTTGCTTCCGGCAGCCTCACCTATGGCACCGGGTATGCGGAGGCGCGGCGGATCATCGAGGGGGCGGGGACCCTCCCCCAGACCTTCGGCATCCTCAAATTCCTGGCAACCGTGGTCTCCTTCCTGAGCGGCGTGCCGGGCGGCATATTCGCACCGTCGCTGGCCATTGGTGCGGGGTTTGGGCACAACCTTGCGGGATTCGTACCATACGCCTCCAGCGGATGCATCGTGCTGCTCACCATGGTGGGCTATTTCTCGGGCGTGGTCCAGGCACCCATAACCGCATTCGTCATCGTCATGGAGATGACCGACGATCACACCATGATCCTGCCGCTCATGGCGGCGTCATTCATCGCCACGGCCGTATCCCGGAGGATCTGCCCGGAGCCTCTCTACAAGACCATGGCGGAAGGGTTCATCAGCAGGATGAGCCCACCCTGAATCTTTGCCCAGCACCCCTCACTGGGTGCCGCCGCTCCGCAGGGTCTCGGTCATGACCATCTCCCACGTGTCGGTTTCCGCATCGTGCCTGATGACGTAGAGGTTGCCGTCGTCGGCGATGAGCTTGAAATAGGCATGGTCCTCACCGTACCAGCGATCCACGATCTCCCGCACCTGAAAGGTGCGTTGGGCGAGCACGAACGCCGTCGGCCGCTCGTCCCCCTTGTAGCCGGCATATGTACTGACCCGTATCGTGGCCATGGCCCCGCTACGGTTTCCTGTAGTCCGGGTTCATCTGCCACAGGGCCAGCGTTGCCCCGGTGGGATCGGTGATGACGCTGAACCAGCCGATGCCCGGGATCTCGGTGACCTCCTTGCAGATCGTTGCGCCGAGGCTCCGCGCCTTGTCGGTGGCAGCGGCCGCATCATCCACCAGGACATAGGCCATCCAGTAGGAGGGGGAGTCGGGCTGGACGGTTTTCATCATGCCCCCGCCGGTCCCCTCGCCCACATTGATCAGGGTGTACTCCATCCCCGGCACGTCTTCCAGTTTCCAATCGAACAGACCGGTATAAAATGCCTTGGCCTTGGCCACGTCGGTGGTCATCAGCTCCACATGCACGAACGGATTTGCCATGACACGTGCTCCTTTGTGACGGTAATGGTGCGTCTGCATCCATTATACCCGATGCGGTAATGGACGGCCGGGCTTTTCCGGGGAACGGGCGGCCGGATCCGTTAGCCCCGATTGGTGGTGGAAGTTCCGGCCCTGATGGTGTATTCTTGCACCCATCGCTGGCGCACACGACAACGCGCAGGAGAACAACCCATGAACGTAGACCTGGACCTGCTGAAACAGCTGATACGCAAACGCGGCGATGAGATCGAAGCGTGTGTTGCCGGGACCGGCTATCTGGCCAAGACCGTCATCGGCGTGGGCACCTTTTTGCTCGACAACGAGGGGGACGTGGATCTGCTGTCCGCCAAACAGAGGGTTACCTTCGAACGGTTCCTCAAGCCGCTGCTGGATGCGCCGCGCCGGTAGCCGGCCGGGGACGCCAATTAACCGCATGGCAATGAACAGCAGCAACACTTCCGAGGAGTATGCACAGACCGTGAGTTTCCGGCAATGGTTCCGCTGCAACGTACTGTATCCCGTTCTGCTGGGGGTCCTGATCCTGGGTGTGGCGGCCTCTGCCCGGGCCCAGGAGGCGATCGCCACCTACCCCCCCCTGGCGCCCGGCTCCACCTCCATCAAGGTCTTTGACCGCCAGGGGCGGTTCGTGGGGCGCATCCTGCCGGAGAAGCGCTACTGGGTCTCCATCGACCGCATCCCCCTGTTCCTGCAGCAGGCCGTGGTGGCCGTGGAAGACTCCCGTTTCTACGAGCATGGCGGGATCGATATCCGCGGCATTGCCCGGGCCCTGGTGAAGGATGTGGTGAAGGGGAGGCTGGCCGAAGGGGGCTCGACCATCACCCAGCAGCTGATCAAGAACCGGTATCTGTCCGGCACCAAGACCATCGAGCGGAAGATCGAGGAAGCCCGCATGGCCCTGGAGTTCGAGGAGAAATACACCAAGCAACAGATCCTGGAGATGTATTTCAACGAGATATACTACGGCAACGGCGCCTGGGGTATTGCCCAGGCGGCCAGCCTCTATTTCGACAAGACCCCGGAGGAACTGAGCGACGCCGAGTGCGCCCTGCTGGCCGGCGTGCAGAAGAACCCGGCCCGGTACAACCCGCTGGCCAAACCGGCGCAGGTCACGGGGCGGCGGGACGTGGTCCTCAAGCGCATGGTGGAGCTGAAGCGGATCACCCCCCGGCAGCGGCAGCAGCTGCGGGCACATCCCCCCGCGGTCGTCAAACCGGGCCAGGCCCCCCAGTACCTGGCCATGGTCCGCTCCAAGCTGATCGAGCGCTACGGTGCGGAGATCGTCGAACAGGGGGGGCTGGAGGTGACCGCGGCCCTGGACCTGGGCCTGCAACGGCAGGCGGAGCAGGTGATGAGCGAAGGGGTGAAACGCATCTCCCCCGAGCTCCAGGGGGCGCTGGTGAGCCTGGATAGCGCCACGGGAGATGTCCTGGCTGCCGTGGGCGGGGTCGATGTCACCCAGAGCGCCTACAACCGCGCCTTTTCCGCCAAACGCCAGCCCGGCTCGGCCATCAAGCCGCTGATCTATGCCGCTGCCCTGGAAAAGGGGATTACCGCCGCCAGCATCTGGGACGACGCGCCGGTGACCTACAGCCGGGGGAGCAACGAGAGCTGGACGCCGCAGAACTACGGCCGGGAGCAGTACGGGCGGCTTTCCCTCAGGCAGGCCCTGGCCTATTCCGACAACGTCATAGCGGTGAAGCTGCTGGACACCATCGGGGTCCCGTATTTCGTGGAGTTTGCCGCCAGGATGGGGCTGGCGCTCCGGCCCCAGAACGGCCTTTCCCTGGCCCTGGGAACGGATGAGGTCACCCTGGGGGACCTGGTGCAGGCCTACGCCCCCCTGGCCACGGGTGGCCATCGCCCCGCCGCCCGGACCATCATCCGGATCTATGACCGCACCCGTCGGGCCTGGACGGAGAACCCGCCACTGGTCACCCCGGTGCTTCCCCCAGCCACCGCCTTTGTCACCACCCAGATGCTGAAGGACGTCATGACCTACGGTACCGCCAAGGGGCTCAGGAAATTCAGCCAAGCGCGCCCGTCCGCCGGGAAGACCGGCACCACGAACGATTACCGGGATGCCTGGTTCATCGGCTACACCCCCCAGGTGGTCACCGGCGTCTGGGTGGGATACGACACGCCGCGCCCCGGAGGAAAGGGCTTTACCGGCGGGGCTGTCGCCGCTCCCCTCTGGGAGAGGTTCATGCGCAAGGCCGTGGCCGCGAAACCGGCCGTGGATTTCCCCCGGCCGGATACGGTGGTGTCCGTTGCCATCGACCCTGCCACCGGTTGTCTGGCAACGGAGGACAGCCCGCAGAAACGGGATGAATTCTATATCGCGGGAACCGAGCCGGGATACTGCCCCAAGCAGGAGGGATCGGGAGAACCGGCGGCAACGGACGAATTGTGAGGGGATGACGGTTGAAATTCGCCATTCATCCTTCATACTTCATACAGAGGAGTTGCAAACGCCATGCATGATCTGTTGCCGGATGGAGAAGACCTGCGCCGCGCCGTGAAATGGGTGTCGGGCCACCTTCAGGAGAATCCGGGCCAGGCGGTCGGGCCGCTGGTCCAGGAGGCGATCTTCAAGTTCGATCTGTCCCCCCGGGATGCGGATTTCCTGCTGGGGTTCTACGGTCCAAAAAAGAAGGATGAAAGCTGAAGGGCGAGGGAGGATTGCCATGAAGCGCAGCCTGCTGGTGCTTCTGTTGTTGTGGCTGGTTGTGGACGGTTCCCGGGGTTTTGCCGCCGACGGGACGGTCGGGCGGATCAAGACGGCCAGCGCCCCTGCCTATGTCATGAGGGGCACGGAGACTATTGCCGCAACCGCCGGCATGCATGTCGTGAGGAGCGATACGCTGGTAACGGGCAAACAGGGCTCCATGGGTGTTGTGTTCAATGACAACGCCACGCTCGCACTCGGCGCGGATACCAAACTGCAGCTTGCGCTCTACGAGTTCAACGTGGAGGAGAAGAAAGCCGGTTTTGTCGCGCGGCTCCGCCGGGGCACCATCGTGTACCTGAGCGGTCTCATTGCCCGGATGAATGCCGATGCGACGCGGTTCGAGACGCCCGTTGCCGTGGCAGGGATCAAAGGCACGAAGCTGGCCATCAAGGTCGATGGGGGCGACGGTGAATAGCCGGGCCGCTTGTCGGTGCCTGGTACTGGTGGTGCTGGCGGTTGCGCTTGCGGGGTGCTCCGCGCCGCGCAGCCAGTTCGTGCTGCTCCCTTCGCCGGACGGCCATGTGGGCACGGTGACCGTTGCCAGCAAGAGCGGCGAGGCACGGCTCGGCACGGCGTTCGAATCCACCAGCCTCGCCCGCCCTGAAGAACAGCCGGTGCCTCCGGTTGTGCTGACCGAGGAAACGGTCAACACGCTTTTCAGGGATGCCCTGGCTGCCCAACCCGCCCCGCCGGTCACCTATATCCTCTATTTCGGGCATGCCTCTGCCGCGCTCACGCAGGCATCCGCAAAGCTCCTGCCCCAGATCGTCGAGTATATCCGCAAATCCGGCTCCACCGACATCAGCATCAGCGGCCACACGGACAAGATGGGCCCGAAGGAGGTCAACAACAGGCTTTCTCTGGAGCGCGCCCATGCGGTTGCCAAGCTGCTGAGGGAGATGGGCGTTGCGCCCGATTCGCTGGAGGTGTCATTCCACGGCATGATGTTCCCGTTGGTCGATACGCCGGAAGGGGTTTCCGAACCGCGTAACCGAAGAGTCGAGATCGTGGTGCGCTGACTTCTGGGGTGCCGTTGTGCTGGATGGGGCGGGCCGCGACTCCTCACCGCGGTCCGCCCGCGTACCAGGTCTAGTCGTGATGCTTTTCGTGTTTCTCGTGTTTTTCGTGCTTCTCATGCTTTTCGTGCTTCTTGTAGTGCCCCTTGTGCTTGCCGTTGTCATGGTGCTCATCCCGCTCCCGGACAACGACGCGCTCCTTCTCCACCACGGTTACCTGGCGGGGAGGGGGGGGAGTGCCGACCCGAACCCTCGCGTTGGGGGTGTTGACATCGACTCCCACCGTCACGTCGGCGGC
>DATBXI010000023.1:0-5254 GCA_036514355.1 Desulfuromonadaceae bacterium | reverse complement strand
TGAGCTTAATCCTAAGTACGAATACTCATATTTATATTTATTGATTGCCACACGGCTTTCAAAAGTTGACCCCGCCGATGCAGTCGAGAGATTAAATCAGTACGTGTCATCGAATACTCCAACAAAATGGATTCGAATAGTTTCAAAGTTTTATCTGAAGATAGATAATACTAGTGAATTAGATGTGTTGCAGGAAGCGCGGAAAGGAAAGAATGAGAGAGAAATTAACGAGAGGCTTTGCGAGGCATATTACTATCTCGGCATTAAGTGCTTGATCGATGGGAACCGAAATGGAGCGGAAGAGTTTTTCACGAAGAGCGTAGGCACATCAATATATTCTTTTAGGGAATATGAAGCCTCAAAAGAAATGCTCGCTCACATAAAGGCAGGTAAATTTTAACTCTCTCACGTTGTTGAAGAAAAAAAGAGCCCCGGCTGCCGTGATTTTTCGATAGCCGGGGCTCTCTTGCGTCATACATTTACCTGATGTTACGCCCTGGTCAGCTGGCGGTACTTGATCCGGTGGGGGATGTCCGCCGCGGCGCCCAGGCGCTTCTTCCGGTCCTCCTCGTACTCCGAGTAGTTCCCCTCGAACCAGACCACCTTGGAATCTCCCTCAAAGGCCAGGATATGGGTGGCAATGCGGTCCAGGAACCAGCGGTCGTGACTGATGACCACGGCGCAGCCGCCGAAATTCTCCAACGCCTCCTCCAGGGCGCGCATGGTGTTCACGTCCAGGTCGTTGGTCGGTTCGTCCAGCAGGATCACGTTGGCTCCGGATTTGAGCATCTTGGCCAGGTGCACCCGGTTGCGCTCGCCGCCCGAGAGCATCCCCACCCGCTTCTGCTGATCTGAGCCGGAGAAGTTGAAACGGGACACGTAGGCCCGGGAGTTGACGCTCACCTTGCCGAGCTGGACCTGCTCCTGACCTTCCGAGATCTCCTCCCAGATGGTCTTGTCCGGGTTGAGGGCGTCGCGGCTCTGGTCCACGTAGGCCAGTTGCACGGTGTCGCCGATGCGGAAGCTGCCTGCGTCCGGCTGTTCAGCGCCGGTGATCATGCGGAAAAGTGTCGTCTTGCCGGCGCCGTTGGGGCCGATGATCCCCACGATGCCGCCCCGGGGGAGGCGGAAGTTCATCCCCTCGAACAGGAGGCGGTCGCCGAATCCCTTGGCCATGTCGCTGGCCTCGATGACGATGTCCCCCAGGCGCGGTCCGGGCGGGAGGTAGATTTCCAGCTCCTTGGCTCGTTTGTCGCCGGTATCGGCGGCCAGCTCCTCATAGGCGGTGATGCGAGCCTGGGACTTGGCGTGGCGCCCCTTGGGGGACATCCTGATCCACTCCAGCTCCCGCTGGAGGGTCTTCTGGCGGTCGCTCTCCTGCTTCTCCTCCACTGCCAGGCGGTTCTGCTTCTGCTCCAGCCAGGAGGAGTAGTTCCCCTTCCAGGGGATACCCTCACCACGGTCCAGTTCCAGGATCCAGCCGGCCACGTTGTCCAGGAAGTAGCGGTCGTGGGTCACGGCGATGACCGTGCCGGCGTAGGATTGCAGGTGGTGCTCCAGCCAGGCCACGGTCTCGGCGTCCAGGTGGTTGGTGGGCTCGTCCAGGAGCAGGATGTCCGGCTTCTTGAGGAGCAGCCGGCAGAGGGCCACGCGGCGTTTCTCCCCGCCGGAGAGCACGTTCACCGGCGTTTCCCCGTCCGGGCAGCGGAGGGCGTCCATGGCCATTTCCAGGCGCGAGTCAAGGTCCCAGGCGTCCAGGTGGTCCAGCTTCTCCTGCAGTTCGGCCTGACGCTCGCACAGCTTCTCGAAATCCGCATCCGGCTCGGAGAACTTATCGGTGATGGCATTGAACTCGGCCAGCAGGTCCACCGTTTCCTGTACCCCCTCCTCCACGATCTGACGCACGGTCTTGGTCTCGTCCAGGCGCGGTTCCTGCTCCAGGTATCCCACGGTGTAGCCGGCCGAGAGCACGGCCTGGCCGTTGAACTCCTTGTCCACCCCGGCCATGATGCGCAGCAGGGACGATTTGCCCGAGCCGTTCAGGCCCAGCACGCCGATCTTGGCGCCGTAGAAGTAGGAGAGGGAGATGTCCTTGATGACCGGTTTCTTGTCGTAAAACTTCGACACCCGCATCATGGAGTAGATGATCTTATTCGGTTCGATTGCCACGGTGTTGCCTCCTATGGAATATGACGGCGAAGTTCGTTGAAATGCCGATTACTTTTACACGCCGCCGCCTGTGCCTGTCAACCGCTTTGGCTGCCCGACGACCAGCCGCGGCAGCCTGTACTGCTGCATGGATCGTCTGTTGGAGGAGAATGCTGCGCTTCAGGAAAAACAAGGTGTTGCACAATGTGGGGATTAATTGTATAATTCTTTGTCAATTCAGGAGTTGCGTCTGTACAGGCGAGGACGGGAACGTGGCCAACCAAGCGCTGATAACGAAAATCCCCCATGACATCGAATACCGTGCAATCGGCAACGCCTTTGGCATGCTGATCGCGGCGGGAGGGCTTTTGGCCGGCGCCATGGTGACCGAACGAAGCCTCGATTACTGGCAGGATGACATCGTTCCGCTGGGGCTGCTGGTCTTCATGGGATTCCGCCTGCTGCGCAATCTGATGGCCACCATGACCCTGTATCAGGAAGCTCCTCCTGCACCACGCCCGCATACCCCGCCACGGGAAACAGTCGCCTC
Source organism: Desulfuromonadaceae bacterium (assembly GCA_036514355.1). Lineage (GTDB taxonomy): Bacteria > Desulfobacterota > Desulfuromonadia > Geobacterales > Pseudopelobacteraceae > JACPFJ01. The sequence goes on along the minus strand of DATBXI010000023.1, from coordinate 2,556 downwards.
CGAGCCCATGGCCATGCCCCAGTTGCCGCAATCTCCCGACTTCACGCCCGAACAGGTGGTGGAGGAGGTCGTCAAGCGGATCGAGGCTCAGAAGGCCGAGCAGGCGAAGAAGGCCGAAAAGCAGGCGAAGAAGGCCGATAAAAACATGGCTGGCAGTTAATGGAGAATCAGCAGGAACCGAAGAAGTTGGACCTGGAAAGCATCGCCCACCTGCTCCGACATCAGGGGCTTGTCACCCAAGAGCAACTGAAAGATATCCTGGCAAAGGGAAAAACCCAGGAGACCCGATTATTCACCCTATCCCAGGCCGGCGCCTCGCGCCGGGTTCATCCGGGTGCGGAGACCATCTCGCCCGCCGAGGTGATCGCCTCCCTGAACCTGGAGATTTTCGGGAAACCGGGAAAGCTGCTTACCGAAGACGCCATCACCGAGGCGGTGGCCGGCGCGGTGCAGATGCCCTACCTCAAAATAGACCCCCTCAAGCTCAATCTGGACGTGGTAACCGCACATATCCCCCGCCCCTTTGCCCTGCGCCACCTGATCGTGGCCGTTGCCGAGGACAAGCATGCCATCACGGTCGCGGTGGCCGATCCCTTCAACCATGCGGTCATCAATGAACTGGCCAGTGCCCGCCGCCTTGAGATCCGGCGCGTGCTCAGCTCCAAGAGCGACATCCTCAAGATTCTGCGGGAGTTCTACGGCTTCCGGGCGTCGGTCCTGGCCGCCGAGTCCGAGGCGTCCACCACCGTTGATCTGGGCAACCTGGAGCAGTTCTTCAAACTCAAGGGGCACCAGGAGATCGAGGGCAATGACAAGCATGTCGTGGCAGCGGTGGACTTCCTGCTGCAGTACGCCTTTGACCAGCATGCCAGCGATATCCACATCGAGCCCAAGCGGGAAAAATCCCTCGTCCGCTTCCGGCTTGACGGGGTCATGCACAACATCCATGCGATTCCCAAGCCGCTCCACGCCCCCATGGTGTCGCGCATCAAGCTGCTCGCCCGCATGGACCTGGCAGAGAAGCGCCGCCCCCAGGACGGCAGGATCAAGACCAACTCCAACGGCAAGGACGTTGAACTTCGCGTCTCGACCATGCCGGTGGCTTTTGGGGAGAAGGTGGTCATCCGTATCTTCGACCCGGACATCCTGCTGCAGGATCTGGACAGCATGGGGTTTTACCGCCGGGAACTGACGCTGTACAATTCCTTTATCCGCAGGCCCAACGGCATCATCCTGGTGACCGGACCCACCGGCAGCGGCAAGACCACCACCCTGTATTCCACCTTGCGGGCGCTCTCCTCGCCGGAGGTGAACATCGTCACCGTTGAAGACCCCATCGAGATGGTCATGGAAGAGTTCAACCAGATCGGTATGCAACAGGGGTTGGGGATCGGATTTGACAGCATCCTGCGCACCATTCTGCGCCAGGATCCGGATATCATCATGGTGGGCGAGATCCGCGACCGCGAAACGGCCGAAAGTGCGGTGCAGGCGGCCCTGACCGGGCATCTGGTGCTTTCGACGCTGCATACCAACGACTCGGTTTCCAGCGTCATCCGCCTCCTGGACCTGGGGGTGCCGCCGTTTCTCATTTCCGCCACGATGATCGGCATCATTGCCCAGCGCCTGGTGCGCCGCATCTGCCCGCACTGCAAACAGCAGCGGGAGCTGACGCGCGATGAACGCGCCTATCTGAAACTGCCCAAAAAATCGTATATGGTCTGGGAAGGGACGGGATGCAAGGAATGCCGCAGCACCGGCTATAAAGGCCGGACAGGGTTGTTCGAGGTGCTGGACCTGGGCGAACGCTTCAGGTCACTGATCACCGACGCCGTGGAGGTGGCCGACCTCATGTCGGTTGCCTGTGACGACGGGCTGGTCACCCTGCGTCAGACAGCCATCCGCAAGATGCTGGAAGGGGTGACGACCTACGAAGAGGTTGTGGCGATGACCGGGTAGGAACCGGCTCGTCGCATGGCAGAAATGAAAAAGCCGACCGGAGATCCGGTCGGCTTTTGTCGTTGCAGAAGGTAGCGTGGTCCTCACTTTTTTGGGGCTGCGGGGTGAGGCGTGGTTGTGCTTCCGTTCTTCCGCGCCAGGTAGTTGGCGGTATAGATGTAATCATCGAGGTAGTCCCTGACCCCATCGTTGTTCAGGTCCGCGGTCTTGCCGCTGTTTTTCAGGAAGGCGGCGAAATCCGCTTCGCTGGAGGCAGCGACTTTAACCGGAGGGGCCACGGTAAGCGGGAATTCGATCACCTCGCTGCCATTCAGGATAGTAAGGCCGGCCTTGGTCGCGTTTGTCAGGGGTAAGGCCTCTACGGTCCAGGTGCCGGCCTGGTCGTCCTTGGTCAGGGAGACGAGGCGCGCGCCGTTCAGGGCGAAATTGGGGGATTGCTCGGCCGGCGAGGTGAGGGTGGCGGTAATCCTGACATGCGTGGTGCCGTCGCTCAGGACCACGCTGGGAACCTGGCTGATCGACGGGGCGACCGCCTTGCTGAACAGGGCAATGAGGATTGCCGGGCTCTTCTCCCCCTGGTAGGTGCGGAATCGCTCA
>DATBXI010000022.1:0-3546 GCA_036514355.1 Desulfuromonadaceae bacterium | reverse complement strand
CGGAACCTGGTACGGTTCCGGCAAACGCGAGCCAATACTGTACGTGAAATACAACAACGAAGGAGACACCTGCATGAACCACGAACAAGCCAACGACGCCGGAACGCCCTGCAATCGCCGCACCATGCTCAAGCTATCCATTGCCGCCGGCATGTCCCTGGCTGCCGCAGGCGGCCTGGAGGGTATCGCAGCCGCAGCGGAAAAGATCCCTGCCAACCGGCCCGAGCATGCCCGGGAACGCTTTCTCAAGTCCATGAACTGCTCACAGGCCATACTGGAGACCTATGCGCCGGCCATGGGGATGCCGGTGGAACAGGCGCGCCGGGTGGCGGCCGCCTTTGCCGGCGGCATGGGAATGGGGAACACATGCGGCGCCGTGACGGGTGCTCTGATGGTGATCGGCATGGGGTACGGCAAGACCGTCGATAACGACCCGCGGGCCGATGACGCGACCTTCAAGCGGGTGGCCGAGTTCACCAGGGAGTTCAAGGCCCGCCACAAGCATATCGGCTGCTCGGAACTGCTGGGAGCGGACATGGGCACCCCCGAAGGGGTCAAGGAGGCCGCCGGCAAGGGGTACTTCACCAGCCGCTGCCCCGGCTACGTCAAGACCGCCGCGGAACTGCTGGAAAAGATCATGGCGTAATCGCCCCTATCAAGGAGATAATCAATATGGAAACCTACTACGACCCGGCCGACCTGGCGAAATTCGGCGAGATCGCCAAGGATGCGCCCGAACTGGCCGCCAAGTTCTTCGACTACTACGGCGCGGTGTTCGGCGAGGGGGCGCTGACCGAGCGGGAAAAGGCGCTCATCGCCCTGGCCGTGGCCCACGCCGTGCAATGCCCCTACTGCATCGACGCCTACACCAAAGGGTGCCTGGAGAAGGGCTCCAACCTGGAGGAGATGACCGAGGCCCTGCACGTGGCCAACGCCATCCGGGGAGGGGCCGCGCTGGTGCACGGGGTGCAGATGCGCAAGATCGCCGAGAAGCTGTCGATGTAGCCGCACACATGATCCCGCCCGCCTTCAAGGATACCCTCGAACGCCACGGCCTCGCGCTTACCCGTGGCCTGACCTCCACCCTGCAGGTGAACGTGGGGCTGGCCTGCGACCTGGCCTGCCGTCATTGCCATCTGGATGCGGGGCCGCACCGGCGGGAGCAGATGGACCGGGCCACGGTGGAGGCGGTCTGCGCCTGCGCCCGGCGCATACCGTTCGACACCATCGATATCACCGGCGGGGCACCGGAATTGCTGCCGCATCTCCCCCTGCTGGTGGAGGGTCTGGCACCCGTGACGCGGAAGCTGATCGTTCGCACCAACCTGACGGCCCTGGCCCGGCCGGAGTACGAGCATCTCCCCCTGCTCTACCGCAAGCACCGGGTGACCCTGGTGGCCTCACTCCCCGCGGTCAACGCCTCCCAGACCGAGGCCCAGCGGGGCAGCGGCGTGTGGGAGCGGAGCATCGCCGTACTCGGGCGCCTGAACCACCTGGGCTACGGCCTGCCGGACAGCGGCCTGCAACTGGACCTGGTGGCCAATCCCAGCGGCGCCTTTCTGCCGGCGGGTCAGGCCCAGTCCGAGCGGAAATTCCGCCAGGACCTGGCGCGGCGGTACGGCATCGCCTTCTCCAACCTGTTCACCTTTGCCAATGTCCCCCTGGGGCGCTTCCACGACTGGCTGGAGCGTTCCGGCAACCGGGACGGCTACCTGGCACGGCTGGCGGAGAGCTTCAATCCCTGCACCATTCCCGGCCTGATGTGCCGCTCCCTGGTAACGGTGGACTGGCTGGGGCATCTCTACGACTGCGACTTCAACCTGGCCGCCGGGCTGCACCACGGCGAGCAGCGCATGCACATCGCGGAACTGCGTGAACCGCCTGCGGCGGGAACACCCATCCCCACCGGCGAGCATTGCTTCGCCTGCACCGCCGGTTCGGGCTTCACCTGAGGCGGCAGCATCACGGCCCCGGGCGGGCCGCAGGATGTGGATTCATAGAGCTGTCACTCCAGAGCAGCGGACAGCCCTGATGTAACTAACCGGATTTCCTCTGCGTCCTCCGCGTCCTCTGCGGTTGATCCGTGGGGTATGATGCGGAGATTTCCCCGCTACAACCCTTTTCCTTTGCTTTCCCTGCAAAAATCACTATAATTCATTAATTTTGTACACACCGTGAGGCGACTCACGCGAAAGGGATATGAACAATGAGCAAGGCCGTGAGCAAAAAGATGCTGATCAACGTCATGCACCCCGAGGAGGCCCGGGTGGCCATCGTGCATGACGGGCGATTGATGGAACTGAATATCGAGATCACCGGCAAGGAGCAGATCAAGGGGAACATCTACAAGGGGGTGGTGCTGCGGGTCGAGCCCGGTCTGCAGGCCGCCTTCGTGGACATCGGCCGCCAGAAGCCCGGCTTTCTCCAGATGGGCGAACTGCACCCCGACTTCTGGCAATGGCGCGATGACGTGCCCGAGGAGCAGCGCAAGCGACGCCCCCGCATCCAGGAGGTGCTGCGCCGCGGCCAGGAGATCATCGTCCAGGTGGAAAAGGACGAGCGGGACATGAAGGGTGCTGCCCTGACCAGCTACCTCTCCTTGCCGGGACGGTACATGGTGGTCATGCCGGGAAGCGATTCCAGCGGCATCTCCCGCAAGGTGGAACAGGAGGGGGAGCGCAAGAAGCTGAAGGCCATCGTGGCCGACATGCAGATCCCCGAGGGGATCGGCTACATCATCCGCACCGAAGCGGTCGGCCGCACGCCCGAGGAGCTGAAAAAGGACCTAGACAACCTGCTGGAACTGTACGGGGAGATCAAGCGGCAGGCCACCGAGATCAAGGGTGCCGGCGAGGTCTATCGCGACAAGGGCCTGATCATACGCTTCATCCGCGACTACTTCTCCGACGACATCGACGAGGTGCTGGTGGACAGCAAGGACGCCTACCGCGAGGCCAAGGAGTTCTTCCGGGAGACCATGCCCACGTGCGAGAAACTGGTCAAGCTGCACAAGGAAAAGCGCCCCATCTTCTCCCGCTTCCAGTTGGAGGAGCAGATCGACCAGATCTACGAGAAGCGGGTGGCACTCCCCTCGGGCGGATCGCTTATCATCGAGCCCACCGAGGCCCTGGTCTCCATCGACGTCAACTCGGGCAAGTCCAGCGGCGAGCGCGGCATCGAGGACACCGCCTTCAAGACCAACATGGAGGCGGTGGAGGAGGTGGCCCGCCAGCTCCGGCTGCGCGACCTGGGGGGCCTGATCGTGATCGACCTGATCGACATGCGCGAGCGGAAACACGACATCGAGGTGGAAAAGACCCTCAAGAGCGCCCTCAAGATGGACAAGGCCAGAGTCAACGTGGGGCGCATCTCCGAGTTCGGTATGCTGGAGATGTCGCGCCAGCGCATCGCCAAGACCCTGAACGACGCCATCCACCTGTCATGCCCCCACTGCGAGGGGCGTGGCAAGGTCAAGTCGGTGGAGGCCATGGCCCTCTCCTTCCTGCGCAAGGTACATGCCGCCGCGGCCAAGGGGATCGTGGCCGA
>DATBXI010000021.1:0-21027 GCA_036514355.1 Desulfuromonadaceae bacterium | reverse complement strand
CTCCCGGCGCGGGTCGGATCTGATAATGACATGCCGGATCGCCCCGGGGAGAGGTTGGCGTGATCTCAACCTTGACGGTGTCAGCGCCATCACCCTGGATGTGGGAAAACCGTTCAATCCCGGTGTGCCCCACCCCTACATCGGCGGCAGGGAAAAAATCTGGAATGGTGTCGAAAAACTGGTGCGGGATTTTGACCCGCCTCTCAAGCCGGAGATTCCGTTCCTGCCCACTGACCGCCAGGTCTTGAAAAGCATCCTGGATGATAATGACCAGCAGCTCTTTTTGGCCGCCGAAGCGACCCTCTACAAGGGGGGGCTGTCCGAGGCGGAAGGCATATTCACCCAGTTTGCCGGCCGCCAGGCTCCCATCAGGCCTCTTGCCCTGTATCGCCTTGGCGAGACCCTCTACAAGCTGCAAAAGTATCCACAGGCCCTGGCGGTATATCGTGAGGCCGAGCGGCTGTGGCCCGCGTATTTGAATTTCAACCCCGGGGTTGCCTTCTACTATGGCGACAGTATCGCGCGCAGCGGTGATTTGGCCGCAGGACGGACATTGCTGGCCCGGTTGATCGCTCGGCTGGCGGACAAGAGCTATGCTCCCGCGCTTCTTGTGAGAATGGCCGATGTCCTGGTGCGGCAGGGGCATGAACAGGAGGCGCTGGCTGTCTACCGGACAGTGGCGGAAAATTACAAAGACAACAAGGCCAATCAGCTGGCGCGTCTCAGGCTGGCCGACCGCGATTTCCTGTCTGCCGCGCCGTGGAACTACCGCACGCTTCTCGCCATCTACCAGGATATTTCCCAACAGGGGGGGGATACCACCATACGCGAGGAATCGCAGTTCAAACAAGTGCTGCTGGAGGCCATCCATGGCGCGGCGCCCGAAGCGCTCCGCCAAGTGGTGAGCTTTCAAAAAAAATTCCCGCACGGCGTGTATACAACCGTGTGCCGCACCATGCGTGAGGTGCTTGTTGCCCAAGTATACAAAGAAACCGGATGGGCCAAGGATGAGGCGGGTCTTCTGCGTTTTGTGGAGGAGCATCAGGATTACCTTGCCGGATGTATCGAGCAGCCCGAGTTTCTTCCGGATGTTGTTCATGCCTATGAGGTGGCTGGCCGCCCGATCGAATTGATCAAGCTTTTCAGCGTGATGCTGGACCGTCAATGGGCAGCGCCTGGTGCACCATTCATGCTGGAGCAGATTGCCGACAAGGCCGATCTGTTGGGGGACGTGACCCTGGCGGAAAAAACGCTGCGCGCCTTTGTGCGGAAGTACCCCGCACATCCCCGGGTGCGCCTGATACTGGAGCGTCTCGCTGGAATATATTACGCGGATGGGAAATACCAGGCAGTGAAGGACACGCTTTTGTGGCTGCTCAATAAGGGAGAACATGCCCAAATGCCCGAAAGCTATTACTACCTCGGCAGGTCGCTGTGGAATCTGAAGAGTTCTCCCCAGGCCGTCAAGGCGATGGAGGCATATCTGTCGTCAAGGGGGGGCTCCGGTGGCGAGGCAACCCGGCTGCTTCCGGATGCCTATTACGTTGTGGTCTCAGCTCGGGAGGCCTCGGGCGATCGCAAAGGCGCTCTGCGCCTGCTCGAATCCTGCCTCAAACTGCCGGCAAACGCGGGTAACGAAGGGCTTTTGTACAAGGCGGGCGAGCTTAACCTGCTTGCCGGCAAACAACAACTCGCCCGGGAATACTTCGAACGGGTTGCGAAGGGCGGAAAAGACCCCGATTGGCAGAAGCTGGCGCAACAAGCCCTGAATTCCCTGGAAACAAAAGAGCTGACCCGTTCCATCCAATAAAGCATTCAAGCTCTGGCACTGTACGTCAATCAGATGACTTTGTCAAAATGCCGACACACCATGCGGTCGCGCGGATGGAGCGGGGTTGAGTTCGGGGTGCGGTCCTGCTCCCCTGATACTTTTGGGCGGAAGCCGTTGATTTGCTGCCGAGGGTTGGCTGTGCCGCGTCCAGCCCTGCGGCAGAAGCGGCAATTTCCCCGCCATGGCCAATGCGGTATAAATATTGCAAAACAGCACCGCGAAAGGATGCCCCTATGCCAATAGATGGTATTTTTAATACAACCATTGACCTGCTCGGGAAGAACATCGACCTGAGGGTAAAAAATCAAAATCTGATTTCCTCCAATATCGCCAATGCTGAAACACCCAATTACGTACCCAAGTCCCTGGCCTTTGAGGATGAACTTCAGGGTGCGCTCAAGGGGGGGCACAAGGGTACGCCGTCCGTTACCGATCCGCGCCATATACCATTGAAAGGCACAAAAGACAGGCTACAGTCGGTTACCGGCCGGGTCCTGGAAACGCCGGCGGAAACGCCGGGGAAGGACGGCAACGCCGTAGAGTTGGAAAACGAAATGACGAAAATGTCGGAAAACCAGATCATGTACAACGCATCCGTACAGATCCTTTCCAAGAAATTTGCCGGCATACGGGCGGCGATATCGGGCGGTTCGGGAGGTAACTAATGGATTTCTTTAATTCGATGAACGTCAGCGCTTCGGCATTGTCGGCCGAGCGTACGCGAATGAACCTTATTTCCAGCAACCTGGCAAACGCCAATACCACGCGTACCCCGGAAGGGGGGGCGTACAAACGCAAGGATGCGGTATTTGCCGCTACCCCGATGAGAGATTCTTTTGACAAAGTACTGAATAATGCCGCAAACCGGGATATTCGCCAGGTCAAAGTGATGCAGGTCATAGAAGACCAGAATCCGCCACGGCTGCAGTACGATCCCAGTCACCCCGATGCCAATGCCCAGGGGTATGTGGCACTGCCGAATGTCAACGTGGTCGAAGAAATGGCTGACATGATCAATACCACCCGTTCCTACGAGGCCAATGTAACGGCTATCCAGGCGGCAAAGGGTATGGCAATGAAGGCCCTGGAGATCAGCAGCAAATAAATCACCGGTACGCCGTTAGCATTGCAAGGAGGTTTGTTGAATGGAGATTAAGGGAATTGAGAGTGGGCTCGGTATTGGTAAGGTGTTTTCCGATGGCGGAGCAGGGAAGATAGCCGCCCCGGCGGAGGGTGCCGGCAAGTTTTTTAACGAACTCGTCTCTAAGGTGAATGATCTCCAGGTCCAGTCGGACAAGGCCATACAGGGGCTTGCAAGCGGGGAGAACAAAAACCTCCACGAGGTGATGATCTCCATGGAGAAGGCCAGCATCTCATTCCAATTCATGTCAACAGTACGCGACAAAGCGCTTGCCGCCTATCAGGAAGTAATGCGTATGCAGGTGTAATCAAAAGACTTTGTTGCCACCGCGCTTCACTCAACCCCAGATGAAAGAGAGAACCTGACCGAGCAATGCCTGAAGGATTGAGAAGACTCATAGAGCCGTTCATGGCGTTGTCGCCCGGCAAGCGCACGTTGATTGCAGGCGTTGCACTGCTGTCGGTGCTGGCCTTCGCCGTGCTGATCTTTGTTGCCAACCGGACCGATTACCGCCCCCTGTTTACTAACCTGACGCCGGAAGATGCGGGCGAGATCGTGAAAAAATTGAAGGATGCCAAGACCCCCTATCAGATCACCGCTGATGGGAAGGGGATCCTGGTCCCTTCCGACAAGGTGTATGAACTGCGTTTGTCGCTGGCCTCCGAGGGACTTCCCCAGGGTGGGGGCGTGGGGTTCGAGATCTTCGACCGCAAGAGCTTCGGCATGACCGAATTCGTGCAGAAGCTCAACTACCAGAGGGCGCTTCAGGGGGAATTGTCACGCACCATATCCCAGCTCAATGGTGTGGAGCAGGCCCGCATCCACCTGGTGATCCCCGAAAAATCGCTTTTCAAGGAAAACGAGCGGCCAGCCACTGCCTCAGTCGTCCTTAAGCTCAAATCAAGCCAAGCCCTGAAGGATAACGAGGTCCAGGGGGTGGTACACCTGGTTGCCTCGTCCATCGAAGGGCTGGATCCCGACCACGTTACCGTTCTGGACAGTCGGGGCAAGATCCTCAGCAAGGGGAACGGCACGGCAGACCCCACATCCAAGATGACCTCGACCATGCAGGAGACCCAGCGGACCTACGAGAAGAATTTGGAGGAACGTATTCAGTCGCTGCTGGATCGCATCGTTGGTTCGGGTAAATCAGTGGCCCGGGTTACGGCCGCTTTTGATTTCAAACAGGTGGAGCGGCTGGAGGAAAAGTTCGACCCCGAGACCATTGCGGTGAGGAGCGAACAGCGCACCGAGGAGAAAGGCGCATCCACCACAACCGCGACCGGCGTGCCCGGCGTGCAGACCAATCTCGGTCGTGCCACGCAAAGTGCTGGCTCCACGACTGGCGGTTCCAAGAATGATGAAACTCTGAACTATGAGGTCAGTCGCAGCTCGGCAAAAATAATCGAACCCGTGGGTGCGCTCAGCAAGATATCGGTGGCGGTGTTGGTGGACGGCAAGTATGAAACGCCGGCTGCCGTGAAGGAGGGGCAGGCTACAAAGCCCAAGTATGTTCCGCGCTCTCCCGATGAGCTGCAAAAGATCGATGCGCTGGTCAAGAGCGCCGTTGGCTTCAATGCCGAGCGCGGAGACCAGTTGACGGTCCAGAACATCCCGTTTCAGGATACCAGCGATGCCGATGCCCTGGAGACCCCCAAGTGGTGGAACAGCCCGTTTTTTGTATCCCTGTTCAAAAACCTCTTGATCGGTTTGGGATTCCTGGCGCTGATCCTGTTCGTTATCCGTCCGTTGTTGAATTCGCTCAAGATCATGCGACCCGCACGTCTTGAGGCGCTTGAGCCGGCCCACGAGGTGACCGAAAAACTTACCGCCGCTGAACGGGCGCAGATATCCATGCAGCTGGCAGAACAGCAGAACCTGATAGAGCAGTCCAAGCAGGACCCGTACCAGGTGGCCCAGATCCTGCAAAACTGGCTGACGGAAGATACAAAGTAACGGCTTCATGCATGTGATGCCGCACATAACAGGGATACTATGACAGGCTCCGATAAAGCTGCAATCTTGCTCCTCTACCTGGGGAATGACGTCACCAGACAGGTGTTTGAGCATCTGGATGACGATGAGATCAAAAAGATCAGTAAAAGCATGGCCAAGCTCGGTCATGTAAGCCGTACCACCATCATGGAGGTGGTCGAAGACTTCACCAACACCATCAACCCGGAATCGGGCATCTTCTCCCAAGGGGAGGAGTTTGTCCGCAAGATATTGGAGAAAGCCCTGGGACCGGCCAAGGCCGAGATGCTCATGGAGGAGTTGCAGGCCTCAAGCTATGGCGACCTCGTGGACGTCCTTGCCAACATGGATGCCAAAAGTATTTCAAACTTCCTCTCGCAAGAGCATCCGCAAACGATCGCCGTCATCCTGGCGAAGCTGAAATCAAAACAGACCAGCGAGATCATCAGCTTGCTCCCGCAGGAGCTCCAGGCCGAGGTCGTCTTGCGCATTGCCGACGTGGAGCAGGTTTCGCCGGAAATACTGGCGGAAATAGATGAGGTGATGAAGCGGGAAATCAACTCCATGGGAGGCGTCCAGCGCTATAAGGTCGGCGGCATCGAAAAGGTCGTGGACATGTTCAACCATTTCGACCGCAGCAAGGAAAAACAGATTCTTGACAAGCTGGACGTGCTCAGCCCCCCCTTGGCAGAGATCATCCGCAAGCACCTCTTCACCTTCGAGGATATCTTCTGTCTGGATGACCGCAGCATCCAGGCCATCATGCGCGAGGTGAGCAACGATACCCTGACCCTGGCCATGAAGACGTCCCCGGACGACGTCAAGGGCAAGATATTCAAGAATATTTCCAGCCGCGCCGCGGAAATGATCAAGGAGGACCTGGAGGTCATGGGGCCGGTGCGGCTTTCGGATGTTGAAAAGGCCCAGTCGGAGATCATCAAGGTAGTACGGAAAATGGAAGAGGAAGGAAAGGTCGTGCTGGCCGGTCGCGGTGGGGACGATGTCCTTGTCTAGGGTCATCAAATCCCCGGAGGGCGGCTCAGATGGCTTGACGGAGTTCCTGTTCAAGCCAATCAGGCAGTTGGAAATCGCGGCGCCGCAGAAACCGGTCGTGAGCAGCTTTACCCCCACAGCGCTGGCCGGCCCGACAACGGGGTTCGTTCCCATGTCGCTGGTCTCCCCCGACGCAGAGGAGATACCCGAACAGCTTGAGCTTGTTGAGCCGGAGATGCTGCCGGAACCCGAGGGAATCACCCTGACCGAGGAGGAGTTGGACCAGCGCCTGCGGGAATCTTTTCAAAGCGGCCTCCATGAGGGGAAAAATCTGGCTGAGCAGGGCCTTCTCACCGTGTGTGGTTCATTGCGAACAGCGGCGGCGGAGTTGCACGCATTGCGGGAAAAGGTTGTGCGCGAGTCTGAAGATGAGATCGTCAAGCTGATCATGATGGTGGCGGCTAAGGTGATCCAACGGGAAGTGGCGCAGGACGGACAGCGAATCCTGGCGGATGTTGTGAAGGCTGCCACGGCAAATATCTCGGCGCGTGACGAGGTGTTCATTCACCTCCATCCGGACGATTATGCACATGTGACCACCCGGAAGGATTCCCTGCATAAGGAGTCTTTACCGGAACGGGCGCAGTTCAGATCTGATCCGGACGTGTTGCCGGGGGGGTGCCGGGTGGACACGGAGATGGGTACCATTGATGCGAGTTTCGATTCGCAGCTGGACGAGATTTTCCGGCGGTTGCAGGAGGAGCGGAGCATGATGGCGGAGGATGGCGCCGAGCGCCCGTAAGATTCCGACGTGCCAGAATTTTCACTCAACTTGGCGAAATATAGCGCCGCAGTGGAATCCATCAACCCCATCAGGTTGCATGGCAAGGTTACCCAGGTTGTTGGGTTGGTCATCGAAGGTTATTGTCCGGACACCTCGGTGGGCGCCATCTGTCAGATATGGCCCCAAGAGGGGGAGCCGATCCTTGCCGAAGTGGTCGGCTTCCGGAATAACAAGACATTGCTCATGCCGCTGGGCGAGGTCAGGGGGGTGGGGCTGGACAGCCTCATCACCGTCAAGCGTGATAACGCATCCCTCGGGGTTGGACCGCTCCTGTTGGGGCGGGTCATCGATGGCCTGGGAAACCCCATCGACGGCAAGGGTGTACTGCGCGTCGAGGAAGAATATCCAATTTACGCGGCTCCGGTCAATCCCATGACGCGCCCCCCCATCCGCCACTGGTTGGACCTGGGGATCAGGAGCATTAACGGGTTGCTGACATGCGGCCAAGGGCAACGCGTGGGCATCATGGCCGGTTCCGGTGTCGGAAAATCGACACTGCTCGGCATGATCGCCCGGTACACCGAGGCGGATGTCAACGTCATCGCCCTGATCGGAGAACGTGGCCGCGAACTGCGGGAATTCATAGAAAAGGACCTCCAGGAAGCGGGGTTGAAGAAGTCGGTCGTGGTGGTGGCGACCTCGGACCAGCCGCCGCTGGTACGCATGCGCGGCGCCTATATCGCCACAACCATTGCGGAATATTTTCAGAAGCAAGGCAAAAAGGTTCTGCTGATGATGGACTCGGCCACCCGGTTTGCCATGGCCATGCGCGAGGTCGGCCTGGCAATCGGCGAGCCACCCACCACCAAGGGCTACACGCCTTCGGTGTTCGCGGCATTGCCAAAGCTTCTTGAACGCACCGGCAATTTTCCCGGGGGAAGCATCACCGGCCTGTACACCGTGCTGGTCGAGGGGGACGATTTCAACGAACCGATCTCCGACGCCATGCGCAGCATCCTGGATGGGCACATCATCCTCTCGCGCAACCTGGCAGCGCGCAACGTCTATCCGCCTATAGACATTCTCGCCAGCGCCAGCAGGGTGATGAACGATGTGACCTCGCAGGAACACCAGGAGCTGGCGGGGAGGCTCAAGGAGACCTTGGCCACCTACAAACAGTCCGAGGATCTGATCAATATCGGGGCGTACAAGGCAGGCAGTAACAGCGGCATAGATTATGCTATTTCAAAACATGACAAGATCATGGCATACCTCAAACAGGCCATCCATGATCCTGTCCCCATGCAGGAAGCGGTTCAATGCCTGAAGAGCATCTTCGAGAGTTGACACGGCGTGGCCGTCAAGGGTGAGTGACCGTGGCAGAGAAACGATTCGAACTGGAACAGGTGCTTACATACCGCGTGAATGTTGAACGCGTTCACACACGGGAGTTTGCGGTTGCCAAGCAGGATTTCGAACACGCCATTGATCAGCTTGTTCTGAAAGAGAATCAGATGGCCAGCATTGCCAAGGATTTCTGCCAACGCCATGGTGAGCTGGACAGCATAGAAGAGTTGCGGATGTACACCAATTTTTTCTCGCGAAAACGTGATGAAATCAAGGATCAGAAGGAGCGGGTGGAGCATCTCGGCCATGTCATGAATGACCGGCGCGAAACGCTGCTGAACGCCACGAAGGACAAAAAAGTGCTGGAATCGCTCAAGGACAGGAAGGCGAACGAGTTCAAGCACGCCATGAACCTGAAAGAACAAATCTTTATGGACGAAATTGCCATTCAGAGCAAAAGGCACAGATCCCGATGAAACGGCTTCTTGTACTCACGCTTGCCGTTATGGCCTTTGCCGGCGGGATGTTCCTTGACCAGCTCCGGTTGGGTGTGTTGAACGCCGGTGCCGCGAGTGAAGCGTCTCCGAAAAGTGCAGCCGAGTCCACCAAAGGGCAGGAAGGCGCACAGCCGGGACAACAGCCTCTGAGCGCCTCGCGTGCGGCCCGGGAGGAAAAGGCCCTTCAGGATGCCCGCCGTCAGCAGATAGCCGAAAAAGAGGCGGCCATGGCGGCCAAGGAACAGGAGTTGAAGAAGCTGGGTGCAAAACTTGACTCCCAGATCAAGGCATTGGAAGACTCCAAGAAGCGTCTTGACGACTCCCAGAAGGCGCAAAAAAAGGCCCAGGAAGAGAAGCAGAAGAAGATGATCGTCCTGTTCAAGAAGATGCGCCCCGAACAGGCCGGGCAGCTGATGGACAAGCTTGCGGAGGATAAGGTCATCTCGCTGCTCAATCAGATGGATACAAAGACGATAATCAAGCTGGTGCCGTATTTGAAACAACCCAGGGTGTTGAAATGGATCAATGAAAACCTCGCGGGTGTTTAGGCTTTTATGGGCAGTGCTTCTGTCCATGTCCATAAAAAATCCAACGGAAAGGAGGTGAAAACACATGGATACAGGACAGATACCTATGATGCTGGTACCGACCGGCACGACCGCGCCCGTCGCCACCCCGGCGATCTCCACGGCGACGGTCGCTCAGGCGGGGGACCAGAAGTCCGGCGATGGTTTTGCCGCACTCTTGTCCGGCGTGTCGTCGCTGGTGTCCAGCCAGCAGGCGGTCACAGCTAGTCCGGCAAAGACGGGAAGCCCGATGGTGTCCGGCGTTACCGGAGAGGAAACCGTCGCTCCCCAAACGGCCGCAAAACCGGATGATATGCTGGCAATGCTTCTTGCAGCAGTGGGAAGCGGAAGCCAGTTGACTCCCCCGGTGGCCAACACGGTCAAGGACACAGCAAAAGAACCCGCAGAATCAAAGCAGCCGGAGGCGGCGCAGCCACAGGATGTGGCGCTGTACGCGGCAGGGACGTTGGGCGTCCTGCCGGCACAGTTGACCGGCAGAATGCCGGAAACGGGTGAAATCGGGCAGGTGGCCGATGATACCGTAACGACAATGCCTGCAATTGGCGCAATAACGGTCCCGGGTGAGATGGCCCCTCAGCAGAATGCGAAAGGCCAGGCAGATATCAGTTTCACCCAGAAGCTGAACACAAGCGATGTTCCGGACTGGCCGACGGATAATGGCGTGTCTGGAGCGCAGGAGGTGCAGATGCCAGCGCAGGTGCAGCAGCAAGCGGCACCATCGCAGGCAACGCCACTGCATGCAGAATCGCAGCAGGCGACATCTCAGCCAGTACCGGCAGTACAAACAACAGCAGCACCGCAGGCAGTTGCAGCACAGACGGCGTCACCGCAAGCGCTACCGGTAGAGACAGTATCGCAACCGGCGGGCGCACTCACCGAAGAACCGATGCCGTTCCAGGTGGTGAGCATGGGTCTCGAGTCGACCAGGCAGATAGTTGCCGTACAACCTGAAGCGAAACCAGCAGCACCGCAATCAGCGGACAATGCTGCAGATGTCCCATCCGCGGCGGCAACCGCTCAATCGGACATTGCATCAAAACCGTCGTCCCCGGCGTTGCCGGGCGAAGCGACGCTGCTGTCGCAGGCTTCACCGGCGCCAGCACATGCCGCGACGGGAACGTTGACAGAAGTCGACACCAATACACCGCCCGTTGTTTCCGAGATGAACCCGGGCCAACGGGTTGACGAAACCGGCGGGGAGGCAGCCAAGCCCCGCGAAGTGGCGGTACCGCATTCTTCTTCACCTGGAGTGGCGCTTGCCGGTACGCAACAGTACGCTGACCATGCCCCTGAAAAACCCCTGAGCATGGTTGAGAACAACGTGAAAGCAAGCGTTGTGCAGCAGCTTGCCAAAGCGAATGAAGGGGGAACCGACACCGGTTCCGGGACTTCCGGTGAAAAGCCGGAAGGGTTCATGCCGAAGGTATCCGAAGCTCCTGCGGGTGCCACGCAGCAAATTACAGGCCATCAGGCGCTTTTCACCCAAGCGCTCGGATCCGTTGCGTCACAACCGGTCCAGACGGACGCATCCGGCCCGGTCAGCCACGAACAGGTTGCCGGACAGGTGCGGGAGCAGTTGTCAAACCATGACCTGAAGCCGGGGAGCGATCAGATTACCTTCAAGCTTTCCCCGGATCATTTGGGCGACATCAAGGTCAACCTCAGCCTGGAAGACCAGCGCCTGAAGGTTGAAATCGTGGCGGAAAACAAAACCGCGCGGGATAGCCTGCTTCAGCACGTGGATTCGCTGAAGGAGTCCCTGTCTCGCCAGAACATCAGTGTCGAGAAGTTCGATGTCACCACCGGTGGCGGCAGTACCGGGAGCAACGGCAATAACGCCCAGGGTGAATGGCGTGAACTTGCCAAAAACAGGCAGTCCCAACAATGGCTCTCGACCGGCGGCTATCGTTCCCCGCAGGTTGAAACGGTTTCGTCCCTGCCGATGTATCAGGCGCGAACGGAACATGCGATGGTTGACCTGCATTTCTGAAAGTGAGGCAGCTATGGTAAACAGCGTAGGCAGTACTTCTGCCACAACATCGGCAGATACTGCGATGAAACAAGCCACGGGCATGACCAGCGATGATTTTCTCAAGCTGTTCATTGCCCAGCTCCAGAACCAGGACCCTCTTGCGCCTCAAGATCCCAGCGCAATGCTCACCCAGCTTGCCCAGATCAACCAGGTGGAACAGTCCTACAACACCAATACGGCGCTGAACAACCTGTTGGCGTCGATGAATTACTCCGCTGCCATGAATTCCTCTTCTCTGATCGGCAAGAACGTCATGGCAAACGGCAACAGCGCCTCTTTCGACGGGGCAACCCCGGCCGCGCTGCAGTACAACCTTTCCGTACCGACCGCCTCTGCCACCGTCACCATTTCGGATGCATCGGGAAGAACCGTCAGGACGGCGACCCTCGGGGCGCAGCAGGCAGGCGACACCAGCTTTGTCTGGGATGGGAAGGACAACAACGGTGCAACGCTCCCGGCCGGTGCATACACCTTTGCCGTGGCCGGCACAACGGCCGCCGGCGCTTCCGTTGCGGCAACGACCTATACCGCTGGGGTGGTAAACGGCATCTCGCTGAACAACGGCGCCCCGTCGCTCACCATCGGCTCTGCCTCGGTGTTGCTGTCGGATGTTCTCAGCATAAAGGGGGTGTAACGGAACAATGGTAGACCAGGTCTTTTTCCCCAACCCGATTCAACCGGTCAGGACCGACCGCCCGCAGCCACAGAAACCGGCCGCGGGGCAAGCGGAAAACTCGGCGTTTGCCAGGGTTCTTGACCAGAAGCTGCCGACACAGGGGGTAAAGTTCTCGCACCATGCCCAGGAGAGGCTCAAGGCCCGCAACATCACCCTCTCCGCCAGCGATCTCGCCAACCTGGAAGGAGCCGTCAACAGCGTGGCCCAAAAAGGGGGCAAGGAATCGCTGGTCATGATGAAGGACGCGGCCCTGGTAGTCAGCATAAAAAACCGGACCGTCGTAACCGCCCTGGATAAGGCGCAGATGCAGGGAAACGTATTCACCAACATAGACTCGGCTGTAATTCTCTAACACAACGGGCTGGCCCTCTTGAGGAAGCCCCGAAGCGCCGACCGATCGACGCGCTTCACTCAACAACTCAAAAAAATCAGGAGGCATAATCATGAGTATCGCAACAGCAATGCAAACCGGCATCAGTGGTCTGGCTGCGAACGGAGAAGCGATCACCGTAATCGGCAACAACCTGGCAAACAGCAACACCATCGGATACAAAACTGCGCGCACGCTCTTTTCCGACATGCTGTCCGAGAACATCGGGAACAATTCCCAGATCGGCCGTGGCGTGCAGGTCCAGAAGGTCGACAATATCTTCTCCCAGGGGTCGATGGAGAACACCACCGGCGTTACCGACCTGGCCATTCAGGGCGACGGCTTTTTCTCCCTCTGCGGCCCCAACGCGACCACCGGCACCGCAGCAAATGCCTATTACACCCGGGCAGGCTCGTTCCGGCTCGACAGCACCGGCTTGGGACTGGTCAATCCCGATGGCTACAAGCTGCTCGACACCGCCGGCGATGCCATTAAGTTCGCCGCCACAGACGGGGTGGCAGCGCCCAATACCAAAACGTTCCAGAAGGTCACGGCAGTGGATTCCACAGGCGTCATGTCCCTGCTGTATGCGGATGCCGCCGGCAATACTTCCACACTGTTCTATGCCGGTACTGGTGCCACCACCGCGACCTACGCCAATGCCGTCAAGATCGCCGAAACGGTCGTTCCCAACCCAGCCGGGATGACCAAGCAGGGGGGCACGCTCTTCACGCTGACCGCCCAGTCGGGAACACCGGCGGCGCTCACCGGCCCTAACGGCACCAGCGAGAAACTGCTCTCCAACTCCCTGGAACTGAGCAACGTTGACCTGGCATCCGAGCTGGTGAACATGCTGACCACGCAGCGGGCCTATTCCGCCAACTCCAAGACCATCACCACGGCGGACGCCATGACCCAGGATACGCTGAACCTGGTGCGGTAAGCGGTACTTTCTCTGAGCAGGCGGTACTGAGGTGCGCCCGGCCAAGTTGGGCGCGCCTCAGCAGCCGTTTAAATGGTTGCAAAAGCAGACGATTCGTTTTACATACGACAGTGGGTGTCAATTCACTGAAATTATTACCCATATTTGGAGGGCATGTCATGGCCAGGGACGATCAGGGGGCTGAAACGGAAGACGGAGGCGGCAAAAAGAAAATCATCATCATCGGCGCTGCCGTGGCTGTGGCTGTCATCCTGGGGATTGTGGTCTTTATGATGATGGGCAAGGGTGGCAAGAAAGAGGCGGCCAAGGACGAGGCCAAGACTGAAGCCAAGGTAGAGGGCAAAGCCGAAAACGGTGGCCATGGTGGCGGTAAGGAGGGTGGCGCCGCCAACAGCACGGTCTACCCACTGGAACCGTTTATCGTCAACATCTATGACGGCCAGGAGTTGCGCTATCTGAAGGTCAAGGTGGAGCTGGAAATGGCTGCCCCTGCCGTAAAGACGGAATTGGACGCTCGTCTGGCGCCGATTCGCGATGCGGTCCTCGTGCTGCTGAGCACCAAGACCCTGCAGGAAATTCAGGATGTCCAGGGCAAGAACCAGCTCAAGGAAGAGATCCTGGCCGCAATCAACAAAAACATACCCCCCGGCAAAATCGCCAAGGTCTATTTTACCGATTTTGTTGTGCAGTAGCAGGGAGCGTTCCAGTGGCAATGGAAAAAATTCTCTCTAAAGCAGAGATCGAGGCACTCCTCAACGCCGTGTTCGACGGCCGTATTGAGCCCGAAAAAGAACTGGCCAGGGCCGAAGGGAGCGCAGTTCCCTTTGACCTGTTCAATACGGAGGCCCACAAAGGGCTTGTCCCCAACCTGGATATCATCTACGACAGTTTCATCCGCTACGATCGTGTCAATCTTTCCAACCGTCTACGCAAGGCGGTGGAGATCAAGAAGGTGGGGGCCCGTTCCTACAAGTTCGACGACTTTCTCCAAACCCTTCCGTCGCCGGTCTGCATGGCCATCTTCAAGATCGACCCCCTCAAAGGGGCGGCCCTGTTATCCTTTGACAGCACCCTGGTAATGGCGCTGGTGGACAGCCTCCTCGGTGGCAGCGGTTCGACCAAGGTCTCTACGGCAAACCGGATATTCACCTCCATCGAACTGCGGCTGATGGAGAAGATCGTCAAGGACATCCTCCAGGACCTGGAAAAGGCCTGGGCGCCGCTGTATCCCTGTCATATGAACCTGCTGCGCATGGAGATGAACCCGCGCCTGGTCAATATCGTCCCGCCCGAGTACCAGATAGTGACCATGTCCCTGAAGATCCAGATCGAGGAAGTCGTCGGCGACATGGTCTTTGCCGTTCCCTACATGACCATCGATCCGATCCGGGACAAACTCAAGACGGGTATGCAGTTTGACCTGATGGCCATTGACCCGCAATGGTCCTTCCGGCTGTCATCGGAGATCATGGAGGCGCCGCTGCAACTGTCGGTAGAGATGGGCAACTCCGGCATCACGCTGCGCGAACTGTTGGAGCTGGTGCCGGGCGACACCATCATGCTGGACAAACCATGTTCCGACGATCTCCTCGTTAAGGTGGAGGGAACGCCAAAATTCTTCTGCGTGCCGGGTATTCGCCATGGCAACAAGGCTGTACAGATCAGTACCATATTTGCTAAAGGGGGCGGCAGTGAGTGACAAGCCTGAAGTGAACGAGACGGAACAGGACAGGAAGAACCTCGACTTCATCCTTGATATCCCCCTGCAGGTGACGGTGGAGTTGGGGAGGACGAAACTCCTGGTGAAAGACATACTCCAGCTCAATCAAGGTGCTGTGGTGGAATTGACCAAGCTGGCCGGAGAGCCGCTGGATATTTTCGTCAATTCAAAGCTGGTGGCCCGCGGCGAGGCCGTGGTGGTAAACGAGAAGTTCGGTGTGCGGCTGGTGGATATCGTCAGTCCCAATGAGAGGGTGGAGAAGATTCTGTGAAAAGGGCTGCGGCAGCCCTGGTATTGCTCTGCCTCCCCTCACCCGCCTGTGCTGAAGGAACCGCCAGCCCGGATTACAGTTTCCTTTCCAGCTTTTTACAGATGATCGCTGCCTTGGCCATAGTGGTCGGGCTCATCCTGTTGACACGACATTTTTCCGGCAAATTCATCGGGACGCCTCCCGCGTCCCGCTTAACCTCTAAGCATATCCGCGTGGTGGAGACGCGTTACCTTGCGCCGAAAAAGGCACTCGTCCTGGTCGAAGTGGGGGGGGCCTACCTGCTGCTGGCCAGTTCGGAAGACAATCTCACCCTCGTCAAACAGGTTAACATTCTTGAAGACATCGAGATCCTGGACAGCCCGGGTAGGGTTCGGGGGGGACTGGCCGGCTTGTTGCGCAAGGGAACAGACAGGCAGAAAGGTTGACATGCAGGCAACGGTTCGTAACAGGCGCATACTTTCCCTCTCATTGATGCTGGTGGTACTGCTGGCGGCCCTTACGGCATATGCCGAACCGGTGCCGCTGCCTTCGCTCAATATCGGCGTGGGGACCGCCACCAAGCCGGCTGATGTGGCGGTAACCGTTCAGATCTTCCTGCTTCTGACCGTCATGTCGCTGGCGCCCGGTCTGTTGATCATGACCACGTCATTTACCCGCATCGTGGTGGTGCTTTCCTTTCTCCGCACAGCCATGGGAACGCAACAGGCACCATCAAACCAGATCATAGTTGCGCTTGCCATGTTCCTGACGTTTTTCATCATGACACCGGTCTGGCAACAGATCAACCGGGAGGCGTACCAGCCCTGGAAGGCCCAGCAGATCGCCCAGGATGTGGCCATTGACCGGGCTGTCAAGCCGGTGCGGAAGTTCATGCTCTCCCAAACACGGGAAAAGGATCTGGCGCTGTTTGTCAGCCTTTCCAAACAGCCCCGGCCCAAAAACGCCGACGACATTCCGACCCTGACCATCATCCCGGCGTTCATGATCTCGGAACTGCGTACCGCCTTTCAGATCGGTTTTCTGATCTACATACCCTTCATCGTGGTGGATATGGTGGTGGCGTCGGTGCTGATGTCCATGGGCATGATGATGCTGCCGCCGGTCATGATCTCTCTGCCGTTCAAGATCCTGCTGTTCGTGCTGGTTGACGGCTGGGGCTTGGTGATCGAATCGCTCGTGAAGAGCTTCGGCTAGAAAAACAGGTTAGGTCGAGGTTAAGGTCAAGGGACCCTCAATCTCAATCGTAGCCTCAACCTGAGGTTTTTTTATGACGCCCGAATTGGTTGTACAGCTTGCCAGGCGCAGCTTTGAAGCGGTGTTGCTCCTGTCCGCCCCCTTGTTGATATTCAGTCTGGTGGTTGGTCTGCTGATCAGCATCTTCCAGGCGGTTACCTCCATCAACGAAGCAACGCTGACGTTTGCGCCCAAGATCATCGTTGTCATGATCGCCATGATTATTTTCTTCCCCTGGATGATGACATATATGAGCGACTTTACCCGGGAGGTTTACTCGTTCATTGCCATCATGAGACGCTAGCGGATGTTTCCCCTGCTTCCCTTTCCCTCCCAGAGGGAGGTAATAGCCTTTGTGCTGGTGCTTACCCGTGTGGCCGGTATTTTTGCCGCGCTGCCGGTATTCGGCGGGCAGCGACTACCGCTGCAAATCAGAGTGGTGGCAGTGCTGATGATCACTCTGGTCACCTTCCCCTCCCTTGCCGTTATTCCCCCTGTGATGCCGCCCGATGCGTTTGCCCTAGGCATGCTGGTGCTGTGCGAGATGGCCATAGGGCTGGCTTTGGCGTTCATCGCCCAGATCGTCTTTTCAGCGGTGGAGTTTGGCGGGCAGATCGTGGGTATGCAGATGGGCCTCACCATCTCCCAGATCATCGACCCGACCAGGGGGAGCCAGGTGCAGATCATGTCGGTCCTGCAGACGCTGTTTGCCACCTTGGTATTCCTGTCCCTTAACATCCACCACATGTTTATCCGTGCCATTGTTGACAGCTTCCACATCATTCCCATCGGCGGCTGGCACCTGAATGAAGAGATCACCACCTTCCTGGTCAAGCGGGCCATGGATGTCTTTGTCATCGGCATACGATTGGCGGCTCCGGTCATGGTCTCGCTGCTGCTGACAAGCGTTGCTCTGGGGGTCATGGCGCGGGCATTTCCCCAGATGAACATCTTCATGATCAGCCTGCCGCTCAACATCGGCATCGGGTTCGTCGTCCTGGGGGCGACCCTGATGGTCTATATTCATGTCCTGGAGGTCTCATTCGGGCAGGTCAAAGGGCAGATAGATACCCTCTTCAGGTTGATGACAAAGGGGGGATGATCTCTGGCAGAAGACAGCGACAAACACTCCAAAACCGAACAGCCCACCGCAAGAAAGCTCTCTGAGGCGCGAAAAAAAGGAGCCCCTCCGCAGAGCCAGATGCTCTCGTCCTCCCTCACGTTGTTGACCGGGATCGTCTGCCTCTATGTCTTTGGCGGCTATATTATGAGCGGCCTCAAGAAGCACGCTCTCTCCACTTTCAGCCTCATTGGGCACTTCGATCTGACACCGGCCAACGTATACACGCTTTCCCTGAAAGTATTCTTCATGATTGTCGCACTGCTGGCCCCGGTGGTGGTTACGATTATCCTGACGGCGTTTCTCGCCAAGCTGGTTCAAGACAACGGGCAACTGGATTTCAATCTGGAGCGGCTTTCCGTTGATGTG
Organism: Desulfuromonadaceae bacterium; assembly: GCA_036514355.1. Lineage (GTDB taxonomy): Bacteria > Desulfobacterota > Desulfuromonadia > Geobacterales > Pseudopelobacteraceae > JACPFJ01. The sequence goes on along the minus strand of DATBXI010000021.1, from coordinate 3,139 downwards.
GGCAAACTCAGTCCGCTCACCGGTTTCGGCAAACTGTTCAACAAAGATGCCCTCATGGAGATGCTCAAGTCACTGCTCAAGCTTCTGGTGGTGGCGTACATAGCGTACCGGGTATTGAAGGACGAAACCCAGAATATCGCGTTTTTGACAGAAGCCGACATTGAAACCATCGTCGGCTATGTGGGGCACATCGCCTTCAAGATCGTTACGCATGCGTGTGGTGTCATGATCGTCCTGGGGATCCTTGATCTGGCGTATGTCAAGTGGCGCTACATACAGAACCTGAAAATGACCAAGGAGGAGGTCAAGCAGGAGCACAAGGATTTGGAGGGAAGTCCGGAGATCAAGGGCAAGATCAAGAAGATGCAGTACCAGATGGCCAGGCGCCGCATGACCAAGATCATCCCCACGGCCGATGTCGTCATTACCAATCCGACGCATTATGCCGTGGCGCTCAAGTACGATCGGACACGGATGATTGCTCCAGTGGTGATTGCCAAAGGAGCCGACGTCATGGCCCAGGCAATCAAGCAGATCGCCAAGGAGCATTCCGTCACCCTGGTCGAAAACCGCTTCCTGGCGCGTGAACTGTACGACCAAGTGGATGAAAATGAGGCAATTCCCGAATCACTGTATGCAGCGGTGGCGGAAGTGCTTGCCTATGTGTATCGCCTCAAGGGTAAGGTCTGATTCGCGGCAGTCAATTTTTCGACATATTCAATAGTTTGACCATGCATCGCGTCAAGAGTACGTACGGCAACTGCGCGTGCCCAACGGGAACCGCACTATTGGTGGCTGGCCGGCATGTGCTGGGGATACCGTGGTGGCGGGGTTTTGCGGCATAGAAAATGCATAAAAACAGCTGCTTTTCAAACAACTTCAACAAACAAGAAACGATCCATAATGGCCAACGGCACAATTGAGGCAATAGAAATAGGCGGTTTCCGCAAAAACTCCGATATTTACGTGGCAGTCGCGTTGATCGGCATTTTGGCGTTGATGATCATCCCGCTCCCCTCTTTCATGCTGGATCTCTTTTTGGCCGCCAACATCACGGTTGCCCTGTGCATCCTCCTGGTGTGCCTTTATACGCAGCACGCGCTGGACTTCTCCGTATTCCCCTCGATCCTGCTGGTCACCACGCTGTTTCGTTTGGCGCTCAACATTGCCTCCACCCGTTTGATCCTGCTGCACGGCAGCGAGGGCGTTGAGGCGGCGGGTGCGGCCATCAAGGCGTTCGGTCAGTTCGTGGTCGGCGGTAATTACGTGGTCGGCGCGGTCATCTTCCTGATACTGGTAATCATCAACTTCGTAGTCATTACCAAGGGTGCGGGACGTGTGGCCGAGGTCACGGCGCGCTTCACCCTGGACGCCATGCCGGGCAAGCAGATGGCTATCGATGCCGACCTTTCTGCCGGCCTGATCACGGAAAAAGACGCCCGGGCCCGTCGCCTCAGGATTTCGCGCGAAGCGGATTTCTACGGTTCCATGGATGGTGCCAGCAAGTTTGTCCGCGGCGACGCGGTAGCCGGCATCCTGATCGTGCTGGTTAATATCTTCGGCGGCTTGATTATCGGGATTGTGCAGCAAGGGATGCCCATTCAGGCCGCCTTGACCAACTATACCCTGCTGACAATCGGTGAGGGGTTGGTGGCCCAGATCCCGGCCCTGATCATCTCCACGGCCGCTGGTATCATCGTGACCCGCTCGGCTGACGAGAATAACTTCGGCCATGAGATTACGGGCCAGTTCTTGAATTACCCCAAGGCATTCCAGGTTGCATCCGGTGTGCTGTTTTTGTTTGCCCTGATACCCGGGTTGCCGCATTTCGCCTTTCTGCTGCTGTCGGGTGTGGCCTTTTTTGTGGGTAAGATGGCGCGGGAAAAGGCGCAGGTCGTGGAAGAGCTGGCAGCCACGTCGGATACTGCCAGTGAAGAGGCGATCGATCATGCTTCGGCTATCCGCCCGCTGGATGTACTGGAGCTGGAGGTGGGCTACGGACTTGTCCCCATGGTAGACGCCTCCCAGAATGGGGAGCTTCTGGAGCGGATACGCTCCATCCGTCGCCAGTATGCCCAAAAACTGGGTTTTGTCGTGCCTCCCATTCACATTCACGACAACCTGCAACTCAAACCCTATGAATACAACCTGCTCATCCGGGGGGCCCGCGTGGGGGGGAGTGAATTGACCGGTCAGTACCTGGCAATGGATTCCGGTGCCGTAACGGGCGCCCTGGAGGGGGTCAGCACCACGGAACCGGTCTTCGGGTTGCCGGCGGTCTGGATCGGTACCGATGATCGGGATAAAGCCCAGGTCCACGGCTATACGGTGGTGGACAGTACCACGGTGGTGGCCACCCATATCAGCGAGGTCATCAAGCGCCATGCCTCTGAGCTGGTGGGGCGGCAGGAGTTGCAGCAGCTGCTGGATAATGTGTCGGTTACGGCTCCGAAGGTCGTGGAGGAATTGATACCCAATCTGCTCAGTCTGGGCACATTGCTGCGGGTGATCAAGAACCTGCTCAAGGAAGGGGTTTCCATTCGCGACATGCGCACCATCCTGGAGACCTTGGCAGACTATGCCGGGCTGACCAAGGAGCCGGACGTGCTGAGCGAATTCGTCCGCCAGGGGCTGGGGCGTTTCATCGTGGACCAGTACAAACAGGAGGGCGACAGCCTCTGCCTGTTCACGTTGGATCGTGAGGTGGAGGATATCATTGCCGAGGCGATCCAGCCCTCGGACCAGGGCAGCTACCTGGCCATCGAGCCGAACAGTGCCCAGCAGATCATTGCCGCGATCCGCTCCATGTCAGACCGTTGCAACATGGGCGGGGCCCAGCCGGTGTTGTTGGCATCTCCATCCATACGGCGCCATGTCCGAAAGCTGATCGAGCGTTATGTGCCGCAACTTGCGGTGCTGTCGCACAATGAAATACCGCAGAACATCAGAATCCAGTCCATGGGGGTGGTAAGCATCAATGCTGGTTAAGACCTTTCAGGCTGCAAGCATGGCGGAAGCCCTGCGCATGGTCAAGGCCGAGCTTGGCCCTGAAGCCATGATTCTTTCGACCAAGAAGGACACGGTCGGAGGGATCCTGGGCTTCTTCAGCAAGCCGGTCTATCGGGTAACGGCGGCTCAC
>DATBXI010000020.1:0-5244 GCA_036514355.1 Desulfuromonadaceae bacterium | reverse complement strand
CCTGATGTGTCTGTGCAACCCGGTACAAAAGCTTACCCCTTGACGCGGGTCGAATACTCACCGGTACGGGTGTCGATGGTGATCAACTCACCCTCCTCGATGAAGGGAGGCACCCTGAGGACGTAGCCGGTTTCCACGGTGGCGGGCTTGGAATCGTTGCCGCTGGTGTCTCCCTTGGCCCAGGGATCGGTCTGCACCACCCGCAGGTTGACGAAGTTGGGGAGGGTGACGCCGATGGCCTTTTCTCCGAACAGCAGTACGTCTACCTTGAGGTTTTCGAGCAGGTAGTTCTTGGCGTCGCCCATGGCGTCCTCCTCCATCACCACCTGCTCGTAGGTCTGCTGATCCATGAAGGTATAATGGGTCCCCTCCTTGTAGAGGTACTCCATCTGGCGCTCTTCCAGTTGGGCCGGATCGAAGGTCTCGCCCGAACGGTAGGTGCGGTCAAGGATCGTGCCATTGATCATGTTGCGCATCTTGGTGCGATACAGCGCCTGGCCCTTGCCCGGCTTGGTGAAGTCAAAGGCGATGACGAGGTAGGGGTCGCCGTCGAGGGTGATTTTGAGTCCTTTTTTCAAGTCTGCTACGGTGTACATGTGATCCTCGCTGATATGGGGATTTATGAAATGCGACAAGCCCACCATAGAGGTCGGCCTGTAGACATACCACGTTCTGAATGCTGATTTATTTGGCGCGGTAGGTGATGCGCCCGCGGCTCAGGTCGTAGGGGGAGAGTTCAACCGTTACCTTGTCACCGGGAAGTATCTTGATGAAATATTTGCGCATCTTGCCGGAGATGTGTGCCAGCACGACATGATCGTTCTCCAGCTTGACGCGGAACATGGCGTTCGGCAACGGCTCGATAACCGTTCCTTCGACTTCAATTGCTTCTTCTTTACTCATACCGAAGGCAACTCCTTAATTCATGTTGATTGTTTAATCACGTCACATTACTAATTGTCGTTAAAAATTGCAAGTTTAATCGTAGTTACCATGAACGGGCGCCATAACCACCGGTTTTCATGGGGAGATTACTCCGCTGCGCGGCCGTCATTTCAGGAATATCTGCTCAAGTACGGTTACTTCTTCAAGCACGGACGTAGCATGCCGGGCATATTCGTCAGGCGTTTTTGCCGCTTCCAGGCGCTTCATTATTTCGGCGAATTTCTTGATCTCCCGGCTGCCGCCGTGCTCGATAACCTGCGGGATCAACGGCTGCCAAGACAGGTGGATTTTATAGACAACATCCGACATCTTTTCCACATGCTGGGCTTCCGATAAAATTTCCAATTTCCTGGCACTATAGCCGATCACGGCCACGTTGGTAGGGATGCGGGGATTGAACGGAGCCGCCATCTTGGCGCCAATGATCATGATCCGGTTGGCGAATATCATGGTATCCAACCGGTGCTGCGTGGTAACGGCCTGTTCGAGGTCGGCGGTAGCCTCGATCAGCCGCGGCAGCAGATTCGTACTGGCGTCATTAGCGGCAATGAGACGGGATTGTTCTGTCTTTTTGATGACATTCAGCTTGTTTGCAACATGTTTCCATTTGTTCAATTTCGCGTGATCGTAGATCTCCTCGGCATTGTTTATCACGGTATCAAGTTCGCCGAGATACGTGTTCAACTGTACGGCAGTAACTGCTGCAGAAGGCTTTGCCTGTCCGGCAAAACATACTGTCCCTGAACCTGCCATGAAGAAGGGCAACAACAGGAGAAGGGTACTGACCTTGAAGACAGTGTTGATACAATTACCGGTATGGTTGTGGGCTTCTTTCATAAATAGCCTGACGCGACTCATAGAACTAGACGGTATACTTATGCAGAGCACGTTATACAAAAAAGCACGCGATAATGCAAACAGCGATTTAGGCAGGCGATGAAGACAACAGCTGAAATCAGAGGAATGGAGCGTGGGCACATTCATACCAGGGACATCCACATAAATGTCCCATAAGCGATATTATGTAAAGTTTATAATATAGTGGCCTTGATAATTGAGGACAGCGTGTAGCGGGTTATGAAATGATCCCATGATTGACGAGTACGGTTCGGAGCATGTCGGCGGTTACCGGCTTGACGATATAGTCATCGCAATCACAGTTGGACATGGTGTACATGATGTCGGCGGAGGAATCCAGGGACGTGACCATGATGATGAGCGCCCTGTTCCCGTTGGCACCAAGCTCCGATTCTTTTGCCCGCATGTGCGTCACCACATCCTGCCCTTCCATCCCAGGCATGATGTAATCAAGCAGCACGAGCGAATACGGTGCCTCGCCGTTCAGCTCCTCGCTAAACATGTCAAGAGCACGGGCCCCGTCATTCGCCGTGGCAACATCCGCAATACCCAGATCGTTCAACATGATCTCCAGCAGTAATGCGTTGGATTCCACGTCATCCACGACCAATGCCTTTTGAGCTTTTTCCATAATCTCCTCTATCGGTGCACGAAATCGTGCGAAACGTTACGTAGCGCGGTTGTCTATGATGCGGGACGCCTTGCCTTCGTGGCGCGGAATACTGTTGGGCTCCACAAGCCGGACGCTGACGCCGACCCCCAGCACCGAGTCGATACGCTTCTCCACCATCTCCAGAAAGGCACGCTGGCGCTTCATCTCATCAAAGAAGATGTTCTCGGTCACCTCAATGCAGACCTCCAGCGTATCCAGCGCTCCCTTGCGGTCGATCACGAGCTGGTAATGGGGTTCGCACCCCTCGATGGCCACCAGTACCTCTTCGATCTGCGACGGGAAAACGTTGACCCCCTTGATGATCAGCATATCATCGGAGCGCCCCATGGTCTTCCGCATCCTGACCAGGGTACGGCCACACTCGCAGGTACCGTAGTCCAGGCTGGTGATGTCCCGGGTCCGGTAGCGGATCATCGGGAACGCCTCCTTGCTGAGGGTCGTCAGCACCAGCTCCCCCACGCTCCCCGGCGGCAGGACCCGGCAGGTTTCCGGATCAATGATCTCGGGAATAAAGACGTCCTCGAACAGGTGCATGCCGCACTTGTGGCAGCATTCGCCGGCCACGCCGGGACCGATGACCTCCGACAGGCCGTAATTGTCCGTGGCGCTGATCAGGAGCCGCGACTCGATCTCCCGGCGCATGGCCTCTGACCACGGCTCACCACCGAACAACCCCACCTTGAGCGACAGCGTCCGCGGGTCGATCCCCAGTTTGTCAATCCTGTCGGCGATGGTGACGGCATAGCTGGGAGTGCAGACCAGCGCCGTGGTCCGGTAGTCCTGCATGATCATGATCTGCTTCTCGGTGTTGCCGCCGCTCATGGGAATAACGGCGGCGCCGATGGCCTCGGAGCCGTAGTGCAGGCCGAAGGCGCCGGTGAACATGCCGTAGCCGAAGGCAATCTGCACCACGTCATCGTGGGTCACGCCCGCCGCGGTCATGAAGCGTGCCACCAGATTTGACCAAGTCTTCAGGTCGTTCCGGGTGTACCCCACCACGGTCGGTTTGCCGGTGGTGCCTGATGACGAGTGGATGCGTACCACCTCCCGAAGCGGCACGGCAAACATGCCGTAGGGGTAGTTGAGGCGCAGGTCTTCCTTAGTGGTAAAGGGGAGCTTGGAGAGATCGGCCAGGGAGGTGATGTCCTCGGGCACGATCCCCTGCTCGTTGAACTTGGCGCGATAGCAGGTGACATTCTTATAGGCCCGGTTGAGGGTCGCCTGGAGCCGCTCAAGCTGGAGCTGCTCCAGCTCCTCGCGCGGCATGCATTCATGCTGTGGATCCCAGATGTTGTCGTGCTGCATCATAACCTCATGATACGAACGTCCCCTCCCCTGCGGGGAGATGGGGTTCAATCGTTTTTCAGGGCCTCGCCCACCATCCCCGTAACCGTGGCCAGGGCCTCTTCTATCGGCAGCAGGAGCACTTCACCGCTCTTGCGGATCTTAAGCTCCACCTTCCCCTCGGCCAGTCCCTTGGCCCCCACCACGACCCGCAGTGGGATGCCGATCAGGTCGTTGTCCTTGAACTTGACCCCGGGCCGCTCGTCCCGGTCGTCGAACAGTACCTCGATCCCTGCTTTTTCCAGCTTGAGGTAGATCTCCTCCGCCGCAGCCATGACGCCGGCGTCCTTGGTGTTGAGTCCCACCACGGAGCAGTGGAACGGCGCGATGGGGAGCGGGAAGATGATGCCGTTCTCGTCGTGGTTCTGCTCAATGGCAGCCGCCACGGTGCGGCCGATGCCGATGCCGTAACACCCCATGAAGATGGTCTGCTCCTTGCCGTCCCCGTCCAGATAGGTGGCGCCCAGGGCGGTGGAATACTTGGTTCCCAGCTTGAAGACGTGCCCCACCTCGATGCCGCGCCATTGCTCCATCCTGCCGGCCTCGCAGCGGGGACAGGGGTCGCCGGCCACCACGGTGCGCAGGTCAGCGAAGCGATCCGCCTGGAAGTCCCGTCCCGGGTTGGCGTTGATAAAGTGCATGTCCATTTCATTGGCGCCGATAACGGCATTGGCCATCCCCCGGACCGCCAGGTCGGCGACCACCGTTACCTTCCGCTTCTGGCCGTGGGGGCCCAGGAACCCGACCGGCGAACCGGTGACCGACAGGATCTCCTCCTCGGTGGCCATGCGGATCTCGTCCCATCCCAGGGCATTCTTGAGCTTGATCTCGTTCAGCTCGTGGTCGCCCCGCAGACAGGCCATGACCGCCTCTCCCGTGTCGGACAGGTAGACCAGGGCCTTGATGGTCCGTTCCGTGGGCAGCCCCAGGAAGGCGGCCACGTCGCTGATCGACTTCATGTCCGGGGTAGCGGTCTTTTGCAGGGGCAGTTGCTCCACATCACCGGCGGCCGGGAGCGGCCTGGACTCGGCCTTCTCCACGTTGGCGGCATACCGGCAGGAGTCACAGGACACGATGGCATCCTCACCCGACTCGGCCAGCACCATGAACTCGTGGGACGACGACCCGCCGATGCTGCCGGTATCGGCCTCTACGGCCCGGAAGTTCAGCCCGCAGCGCTCGAAGATGCGCATATAGGCCTGGTACATCCGGTCGTAGGATGCGTCCGCAGCCGTGCTGTCCACATCGAATGAGTAGGCGTCCTTCATGATGAATTCGCGACCGCGCATCAGTCCGAAGCGTGGGCGGATCTCGTCGCGGAACTTGGTCTGGATCTGGTAGAAGTTGACCGGCATCTGGCGGTAGCTCTTGATTTCGCGCCTGACCAGGTCGGTGATGACCTCCTCGTGGGTCGGTCCGAGGCA
>DATBXI010000019.1:0-2430 GCA_036514355.1 Desulfuromonadaceae bacterium | reverse complement strand
GGTCCAGGCCGGCGGGGATGCCTATTTCCTCAAGCCGGTGGCCATATGCGACTTGATCGAGCGGCTTGACAGCCTGGCGTTCGGTACGGTCGAAGAGCCGTACCGGGTGCTTATCGTCGATGACGACGTGGAACTTTCCGAACTCCATGCCACCATCCTCCAGGAATTCGGCATGGCCACCAGGGTGGTCAACGATCCCCTGCAGGTATTGAAACACATGGTGGGGTTCAGGCCCGACCTGGTGCTGCTCGACATGTACATGCCGGGGTGCAACGGCCATGAACTGGCACGGGCGATCCGCCAGATCGGGGATTACGACGGGATCCCCATCGTCTACCTTTCCGCCGAGACAAGCGTGGACATACAGTTGGACGCCATCCGCATGGGGGGGGATGATTTTCTGACAAAACCGATCCGCCCCCAGATACTGGTCTCGTCGGTCGCCATCAGGGCCGAGCGGATGCGGATCATGCGTACCTTCATGGCGCGGGACAGCCTTACCAGCCTCTTCAACTTGGTGAAGACCCAGGAGCAACTGGAGATGGCGCTGACCCGCGCGAAAAAGAGCGCCACTCCCTGTGTCTATGCCCTCATCGAACTGGATGATTTGCAGGGGGTGAACGACAAGCATGGCTATGTGACCGGCGACCGGGTCATCGTCGTTGCCGCCCTGCTCATCAAACGACGGATCAGGGCGAGCGATGTGGTCGGCAGGTACGGAGGGCAGAAATTTGCGGTGATCATGCCGGATACCGATGCCGATGCGGCCCGCACGATCCTGGATGCAATACGGGAGAGTTTTGCCAAGATCCTGCATGATTGCCACCATGGCGAATTCCGCCTGACCTTGAGCGGCGGGATCGCCGCCTATCCCCGGACCAAGGATGTTGCCGCCCTCAACAGTGCGGCCGGAAAGGCATTGGCTGAGGCCAGGGGTGGCGGCAGGAACCGGATCGCGGTGGCAGGAGGATGACGATTCGGCCACGGCTTACTGTCGGTGAACATGCGGGGCGGCCCGGGGCCGCCGGAAAAGGGACAATGCCATGAGCGAGGGCAAGTGCAGGATACTGGTGGTGGATGACGATCCGTTTGTCGCCGAGATGCTGGCCGTCATACTGGACGCGGACGGTTACCCGGTGGAGACCGCCGAGAACGGCGAGGATGCCCTGGCCAAGTTTGCCGCTGCACCGGATATGGGCTTGGTCATTTCCGATATGAACATGCCGGGAATGACGGGACTGGAGCTGATCGGCCGGGTCCGCAGCGTCAGGCCGGGCTTTCCCGCTATTCTGCTGACCGGCAGCGACGATGTGGCCCCCGGGCAGGAGGTGGATGAATACCTGCTGAAGGATGAAGACCTGCAGGACACCATTTCGCTCTCGGTGGAAAGGGTCCTGGAACGTCATGCCTGAGCGCCGGCAACCGGTATGGTTTACCATGACGCGGATGCGTGCCTGATGTCCGAGAAACGCAACATAGCCCGGGCCGCCGGCATCCTGGGCAGCGCCACCATGCTGTCCCGCATCATGGGGATGGTGCGAGACATGGTGGTGTCACGCCTGTTCGGGGCCGGTTTCGCCACGGACGCCTTTTTCGCCGCCTTCCAGATCCCCAACATGCTGCGCCGCTTTTTCGCCGAAGGGGCGCTGACCTCGGCCTTTGTCCCCACCTTCTCCGCCACCCTGACCCAACGGGGGGAGGAGGAGGCGCGGGAACTGGCCAATATCTGCTTCACCCTGCTGACCGTCGTCATGGCCGGCGTGGCCCTGGTGGGCATCATCTGCTCACCCTGGATCGTCGGCCTGATGTTCCCCGGCTTTCACGCCGTACCGGGCAAGTTCGAACTGACCGTGCTGCTGAATCGCCTGATGTTCCCCTACATCTTCTTCATCAGCCTGGTGGCGCTGTGCATGGGGATTCTCAACACGGTCCGGCACTTCTTTACCCCTGCCATCTCCACGGTCTTCCTGAACCTTTCCATGATCCTGGCGGCCCTCCTGCTGCGCGGTTTTTTCCAGGTCCCCATTACGGCACTGGCAATGGGGGTGCTGATCGGCGGCATCCTGCAGCTGGTCCTGCAACTGCCGGTGCTGTGGCGCAAGGGATTTCCCCTGCGGCCGAGCCTCCGCTTCAATCATCCCGAGGTGCGGCGCATCGCCCTGCTGATGCTCCCGTCGGTCTTCGGCGTTGGCGTCTACTACCTGAACATTGCCGTCGGCGCCATCCTGGCCTCGCTGCTCCCCCAGGGGAGCGTGTCCTATCTGTACTATGCCCAGCGGCTGTTCGAGTTTCCCCAGGGAATATTCACCGTTTCCGTGGCCCAGGCCGCGCTCCCCTCTCTGAGCAGGCAGGCGGCCGAGGGGGACATGGCGGGGATGAAGGAGTCGATGACCTTCGGCCTGCGCCTGACCCTGTTCATCACCATCCCCG
>DATBXI010000018.1:0-2283 GCA_036514355.1 Desulfuromonadaceae bacterium | reverse complement strand
GGAACTGGCCACCCAGGCCCATGCGCTCCATGGCGCCGGCCTGGCCACCACCATCCACGCCGCATTCATGGACCTGAACCCGGGCGCCCTGGACAGCACGATCCGAGAGGCCACCCGGCGGCGCTTCCTGGAGATCTTCCGGGCCGCGGAGCTGCTGCGGCCGCGGGTCATCGTCTTTCATCCCGGCTACGACGACCTGCGCTACGGCGAGAACCGCATGGCCTGGCTGAAGAACAGCATCGTCTTCTGGCAGGAGTTCGTCCCCCGCGCTAAAGATCTGGGATGCACCATTGCCGTGGAGAACATCTTCGAAAAGGAGCCATCCACCCTGCGGGCGCTCCTGGAAGCCATCGACGATCCCTGCTTCCGCCACTGTTTCGACGTGGGGCACTGGAACATGTTCACCACCGGCACCCTGGAGGAGTGGTTCGCCGAACTGGGCCCGTTCATCGCCGAGAGCCACATCCACGACAACCACGGCCATGCGGACGAGCACCTTCCCCTGGGGGAGGGCGCCATCGACTTCGACCGGCTCTTCACCCTGCTCAAGCGGTATGCTCCGGACGCGGTCTGGACCCTCGAGGCCCACAGCCTGGAGCGCCTGGGGCGGGCGCTGAAGAACATCGCGAAGTATACGTGAGAAACAGCAAAAGGCGGCCAAAAGGCCGCCTTTTGCATTGCCGGTTCATCAACAATTTACTTCAGCCGGAAAAGGCGTTGCGGCCGGCCGACCGTTCCGTACTGCAGAAATTCCTCGGCAATCCCCTGTTCGATCAGGTAATCCAGATAGGCGCGGGCCGTTGACCGGCTGACACCGGCCACAACGGCAATCTGCTCGGCGGTGCGCGGCTCCGCCTCCTGTGCCAGGCAGTGCCTGATCCGCTCCAGCGTACGGCTGTCGATCCCTTTTTGCATCTGCTGGGCAGACACCGGTTTTGCAGACCGGAACTTTTTCAACCCCTCCACGAACCGCTGATCCGGCTGAACGGCCAGCAACAGGTGGCTCCTGAATTGCCGGTACTTCTCCAGGGCCCCCTGCAACAACGCCAGATCAAAGGGCTTTATCAGGTAATCGAATATCCCCAGCCGGAAAGCATCCTCGATGATATCGATCTCCTTGGCCGCTGTTATCAGGATGATGTCGCTGGGGATGTTCTCGGTCCTGATCGTCCGCAGGGCCTCTATCCCCGACCGGTCGGGGAGATACACGTCCAGGAGGATCAGGTCCGGACGCAGCTCCCCGGCCATGGCCATGGTCTGCTCGAAGTTATGGGCTATGCCGGCCAGTTCGTAGCCATCCTGTTGTTCGATGTACTTTCCGTGCATCTGGGCGATCATAAAGTCATCATCAACCACCAGCACGCGAATGGGCATACGCTTCATCAGCCCCTCCCTGCCGTGGGCAGGTCAATGCTGACCATTGTCCCCGACGCTGAACTGTCAAACGTTATGCTCCCCCCGGCATTGGCTATCAACCGGGAAAGCAGCGCAAGGCCGAGGCCGCGACCCTGGCCCTTGGTGGTTATGCCGTCCTCGAGGAGGCGTTCCCTCACCCCTGGGTCAACCCCTGGCCCGTTGTCCCGAACCCGGATCAGAAGGCGATCCCCCGCCTCCCTGATGAATACGCCGACTGCCGGATGTTCGCCGCCTGCGACCGACGCCTGAAAGGCCTCAAACGCATTTTCCATGGTATTCCCCAGGATGGTGACCACCACCTCCCGATGGGGGCAGCGCTCGGAAACAAGGGACTCCGGGTCCACGGTCAGGTGAATGCCCAACTCGCCGGCCCGGTGCGTCTTCCCCACCAGTATCCCCACAATGGCCGAATCCCTGATCCGCGCCAGATAGAATTCCACAGCCCGCTGATATTCCTCGTTCACCTGGCCGATGACCGCCTTGGCCGCATCATAGTCGGACATCTGGATCAGGCCGGAGATCAGGTGCAGCTTGTTCATGAACTCGTGCCGCTGGCTGCGGAGCGTATCCACGTAATGGCCGATGTCGGCCAGGCGGTGTTCGAGCTGGTCCAGCTCCATCTTGTCGCGGAAGGTGCTGACCGCACCGATTACCTGGCCGGCCAGGACAACCGGCACCCGGTTGGCGACCACCAGGGTGTTGCCGATCACCATCGGCTGGTCATACTGGGGGAGACCGTCCCTGAGCACCTCGGGCAGCCGGGTCGCGGGCACCACGGCGGCGACGTTCTTTCCCATGAGATCGCTTTCCTCCAGGCCGAGCATCTTCTTTGCCTCATGATTGCAACCGACAATGGTGCCGTCGCTG
>DATBXI010000017.1:0-13999 GCA_036514355.1 Desulfuromonadaceae bacterium | reverse complement strand
TTGCCCGCCTCGATGACGAAGACCGAGTCGCTGTAGGGGGCGTACAGCACCGCCGTGGCCGGAATGGCCAGAACCTTCCGGCGCTCGGGCAGGCCGACGGCAGCGTTGACGAACATGCCGGGTCGCAGCTTGGCGGCGCTGTTGGACACCGTTGCCTGCACCTTGATGTTCCGGGTTTCGCTGTCCACCAGGGGGTTTATGGTGGTAATGCTCCCCGTAATGGTCTCGCCCGGCAGGGCGTCGCAGGTTACCCGCACGGACTGGCCGGTATGCAGCTTTGCCAGTTCCTGCTGGGGCAGGGTGAAATCGACGAAGATCGGGCTGAGGGTCTGCAGGGTAACGATAGGGTCGCCCTCGCGCAGCATCTGGCCCAGGTTTGCCTGGCGGATGCCCAGGCGCCCGGTAAAGGGGGCACGGATGGTTTTCTTGTCAATGGTGGCGCGGGTGTTGTTGACCGCGGCCACGGCCTGGTCGTGGGTGGCCACGGCCTTGTCGTAGTCGGACTGGGAGATGATCTTATCCGCCACCATGTTGCGCGCACGCTCCAGTTCGTTGCGGGCCAGTTTCACCTGGGCCTGCAGGCCGGGCAGTTGCGCCTCTTCCGACGAGGTGTCCTGGCGCAGGAGCAGATCGCCTTTCTTCACGGCCGTGCCCGGTTCGAATTCTATCTTTACGACCTTGCCGGCCATTTCAGCGGCCACCGTGACCCCCTGCACCGCGTTCAGCGTGCCCACGGCCGTCAAGGCGGTTTCCCATGTATCGGCCTTGACCAGAGCCGAGGTAACGGTCTCGGGCGGCGGGACAAATTTTTTCCCCTGGTCGATCATGGCGTGGATCTGCATGGCCTTGATGCCGGCAAGCGCCGCGATGACGACGAGCAGGCCGATTATGGCGAACATGACGCGCTTTTTCATGGCTGGCGTTCTCCGTGGGGGGGCTTGTTCTTTGTGCCGTTGGCGGGGACGGGTTCCGGTTCCTGATTCCACCACCCCCCGCCCAGGGCCTGGAAGAGCGCCGCGGTGTCGGCAAAGCGGGCCGCCTGGGCCTGCACCAGGCTGACGAGGGCCTGCTGGTACTGGCGCTGGGCAATGAGCAGCGACAGGTAGCTCACCGCGCCGAACCGGAACTGCTGCTGTGCCACCGTAAGACTGTCGAGGGCGGCCGTTTCCGCGTCCGTCTGGGCCCTGAGCGTACGGGCGTCCGCGTCGAGCGCCTGGAGCACATCGGCCACGTTCTGGAACGCCTGCAGCACGGTCCCGCGGTACAGCGCTGCCGCCTGATCGAAAGCGGCAACGGCAGCCCGGCGCTTGGCCGTCAGTTCGCCGCCGTGGAACACAGGCTGCGTGATGCCGGCCCCCAGGCTCCAGACGGAGGTCCCGGGGGAGAACAGGTCCTGCAACCTGGCCGTCTGGGACCCCATGCTCCCGGTGAGGGTGATCTGGGGGTACAGGTTGGCCGTGGCCACCCCCACCTGGGCGCTGGCCGCATGCAGCAGCTCCTCTGCCGCCAGGATGTCCGGACGTTGGCGCACCAGCGTGGAGGGGAGGCTGACCGGCAGTTCCTGCGGCAGGTGCAGGTTCTCCAGCTCGAACACGGGGAGAGCGGCTTCACTGGGGACGCTGCCGCTGTACACCGCCAGTTGGTTGCGGACCTGGGCCAGGGCCTTGTCCAGCGGCGGCAGGATGGTGCGGGTCTGGGCCACCTGCGCCTGCTGGGCCAGGACGTCGGAGCGGGACGCGCCCCCCAGCTGGAATTGGCGTTCCACCAGCTCCAGGTGGCGTTCCTGCAGGGTGATGATTTCCCGGGTGGCTTTCAGTTGCGCCCGCAGGGATGCTTCCTGCACCGCTGCGGTGATGATGTTGGCCGTGAGGGTCAGGTGGGCGGCTTCCAACTGGTACTGCTGGTAGTCGGCCTGGGATTGGAGCGCCTCCAGGTCGCGCCGGCCGGCGCCGAACAGGTCGAGGGTATAGGAAACGCTGACCGTGGCGTTATAGAGGCCGTAGAAGAGTCCGCCCAGATTCGGCTCGCCGAAGGCGGCACCGGACACCTTCTGGCGCGCGCCCGTCACCGAGGCGTCCACGCTGGGGTAGTACTCGGTCCCGCGCCGGGCAGCCAGGTTTTCCCGAGCCTGGCGCAGGGTCGCCTGGGCTGCGGCCAGGGTAGGGTTCCGTTGCAGCGCCTGGCGTATCAGCTGGTCCAGCGCCGGGCTCTGGAACAGTTCCCACCAGCGGGCAGGGATCTCCCCGTGCATCGCGAAGCGCTGCGCTGCACCGCCCGTGCCCGGAGCGGCAACGGTTTCCGCGGGGAGTGGTGTGGCCGTGTATGTCGTGGTGGTGGGGGGATCGGGACGCCGGAAATCGGGCCCGACCGTGCACCCGCCAATCGTTGCCATAACGGCTACCATCGCGGTCACGGCCGCTGTAGGCGGCCTATTTCGCTTTCCGGCACTCATCGCCGCAGCGCCTCCCAGCATGACGCGGCAATCCTTTCGATCAGGCGGTCGTCCAGCATGACGAACCCCAGGATATGGTCCCGCATTATGGAAATCATCGGCCCGAAGGTCAGGGCCGCCAGCACGATCAGGGGCACGTCCTGTATGACTCGCTGCTCGATCCCCTGCTCGAACAGCTGCATGTACAGATTATGGTCCGACTTCCCCAGGCAGGTGTCCCTGCGGAACGCCGCCCCGTACGGCGAGTTGTGGAACTGCTCCAGGTAACGGAACTCCAGGGGATGGGCGATGAAGTACCTGAGAAGCCCGGTGCAGAGGTGGAGAAAGCGCTCCCTGATGGGGGCATCCGCCGCATGGCCCTCCTGAAGATACGCGGTCATCCTCTCCTCGATTGCCTGATACAGTTCCGTGATCAGGGCGTCCCTGCTCTTGAAGTAGCAGTAGATCGTTCCGGCCGCCACCCCGGCCTTCTCGGCGATCATGGCCATGGGGGCGCCGTGGAAGCCCTGCTCCGCGATCAGCTCCAGGGTCGCCCGAAGGATCTCTTTTCGTTTGTCCGGTTTTGACATGTTGCGCCCGATTCTTGACGTTGAATGAACGGTCATTCAGCTTATAGGGCAAGACAATCCGCCTGTCAAGGATGCATGTCGCCATCCCCGCCGCCCCCCAGCACCTTGTAGAGCGTCACCTGGTTGGCCAGCAGGGCCAGCCGGACGCTGATCAGGTTCTGCTGGGCGCTGTAGGTGGAGCGCTGGGAGTCCAGCACGACCAGGTAGCTGTCCAGCCCCTTGTCGTAACGGGCCTCGGACAGGCGGTAACTGTCGGCAGTGGCCTCGGTCAGCGACTGCTGCGCCGCCAGCTGGTCCCCCAGGGTGCCCTGGCTGGCCAGGGTGTCGGCCACCTCCCGGAAGGCGGTCTGAATCGCCTTCTCGTACTGGGCCACGGCAATGGCGCGGTCCGTCTTGGCTACGTCCAGGTTTGCCCGGTTGGTGCCGGCGTCGAACAGCGGCACGCTGATCTGGGGGACAAAGCTCCAGGCGGCGGATCCGGGCTGGAACAGGTCGGTCAGCTTGGCGCTGGCGGTGCCGACGCTCGAACTCAGGGTGATGCGGGGAAAAAATGCGGCCCGGGCCGCCCCGATGTTGGCGTTGGCCCCTTTCAGGGTGTGTTCGGCCTGGAGGATGTCGGGACGCTGCAACAGCACATCGGAGGGGAGGCCGGGAGCCAGCTCAGTCACCGCGGTTACGGTCCCCAACTGGGTCGGCAGCAGTTCCGGCGGCACCTGTGCGCCCACCAGCAGGTTGAGCGCGTTCTCCGCCTGGGCCAGTTGGGCGGTGAAAAAGGCGATATCCACCCGGGCGCTATCCACCCGGGTCTGGGCCTGCCGCAGGTCGAGCTGGGAGGATGCTCCGGCCTCGAAGCGCTGCCTGATCAGGGTGTAGGAGGACTGCTGACTCTCCAGCGTGTCCTTGGCCAGCTTCAGCAGCTCGCGGTCAGCGGCCATGGTCAGCCAGCTGTTGGCCACTTCCGCCACCAGACTGATCTGGACGGCGCGCCGCGCCTCTTCGGTGGACAGGAGCTGCTCCAGGGCCTGGTCCTTCAGGCTGCGTATCCGCCCGAAGAGGTCCAGCTCATAGGCGCTCACCCCCAGCCCCACGTTGTACTGCCGGGCGATGGTGGCCTTTCCGGTGCTGGACAGGTCAGCCGGCACACGCTGCACGCTCCCCCCGGCGCCGGCGTTGATCTGCGGAAACAGCTCGGCGCGCTGGATCTGGTACAGGGCCCGGGTCCGGTCGATGGTGAGGGCCGCCACCCGCAGGTCGCGGTTGTTGGCCAGGGTCAGTTCGATCACCCGTTGCAGTTGCGGGGCAACGAAGAATTGCTGCCAGGGAATATCGGTGGCCATGGGTGCGCCCGGCTTGGCAGCGTTCGCCTGATAGGCGGCGCCGGTCGGCCAGGCAGTGGGGACCGGCGCGGCGGGCCGGGCGTAGTCCGGGGCCATGGTCGCGCAGCCGCCCAGGAAAAGAAGCGTTCCCAGGGAGAGGGAGAAGGTCGCTGCTATGCGTTTCATAGGTTTCATGTCAGTTCACCTCCGGGGCGTCGGCGATGGCGGCGTGTGCCCCTGCGGGCAGTTCCGCCTTTTTCCTGGCAAAGAGCCGTGAGACCAGGACAAAGAAGAACGGGATGAAGATCAGGTCAATGAAGGTGGCCGAGAGCAGTCCGCCGGTGACGGCGGTGCCGATGGCGTTCTGGGCCGCCGCCCCGGCCCCCTTGGTGAGCGCCAGCGGCAGGGTGCCGAAGAAGAAGGCGAGCGAGGTCATGATGACAGGCCGCAGCCTGATCTTGACCGCCTGCAGGGTCGCATCCACCAGCTCATGCCCCTGGTGCATCTGCTCCTTGATGAACTGGATGATCAGGATGGCGTTCTTGGTGGAAAGCCCCACGGTGGTCAGGAGGCCGATCTGGAGGTAGACGTCGTTGGGGAACATGCGCAGCTTGACCGCCGTCACCGCACCCACCAGCCCCAGGGGGAGCATGAGCAGGTTGACGAAGGGGATGGTCCAGCTCTCGTAGAGCGCCGCCACAGCCAGGAATACCACCATGAGCGAGATGGCGTAGAGCGCCGGTGCCTGAGCCCCGGCATTCTTCTCCTCGTAGGAGAGGCCGGTCCATTCGTAGCCGATGCCCGGCGGCAACTGGGCCGCCATCTTTTCCATCTCGGCCATGGCCTGGCCGGTGCTGATCCCCGGTGCGGCCTGCCCCAGGACCTCCACGGACGGGATGCCGTTGTACCGCTCCAAGCGGGGTGAGCCGTACTGCCAGCGAGCGGTGGCAAAGGCCGAGAAGGGCACCATCTGGCCGTTCTTGTTGCTGACATACCAGTTGTTTATATCCTCCGGCAGCATCCGGTACCGGGCATCGGACTGGAGGTAGACCTTCTTGACGCGGCCGTTCTGGATGAAGTCGTTGACGTAGGTACTGCCCCAGGCGGTGGAGAGAACGTCGTTAACCTGGGAGAGGGAGACTCCCAGGGCACCGGCCCGGACGTCGTCGATGTCCAGCTTGAACTGGGGCGTGTCGTCCTGGCCGTTGGGGCGCACCGCCACCAGCTTGGGATTCTTCATGGCCATGCCCAGGAGCTGGTTGCGGGCCTCCATCAGCTTTTCATGTCCCAGCCCGCCGCGGTCCTGTAACTGGAAGTCGAAGCCGTTGGCTACCCCCAGCTCCAGTACTGCCGGTGGTGCAAAGCAAAAGGCCAGGCCGTCCCGGAACTGGGAGAAGGCCTTCATGGCCCTCCCGGCAATGGCCTGCGCCCTCATGTCCCGGGACGGGCGCAGTTTCCAGTCCTTGAGCTTAACCCAGGCCAGTCCCATGTTCTGACCGCGACCGGCAAAGCTGAACCCTGCCACGGTGATGACCCCCTCCACGGTCTTGTTCTCCTTCTCCATGAAGTGGCGCTCCAACTGCCGTATGACCTGGAGGGTCCGCTCCTGGGTGGCGCCGGCCGGCAACTGTACCTGACAGATGAGGAACCCCTGGTCCTCGTCCGGCAGGAACGAGGTGGGGAGATGGAGGAAGAACCAAGCCATGGCCCCTACAATGGCGCCGTACACCACCAGGTAGCGCACCGGCTTGCCGAAGGAGCGGCCGACGATCCCCTCGTACTTGCCCCGACAGAAGTCGAAGGCCCGGTTGAAGCGGTGGAAGAACCCGGCGAACCAGCCGGTTTCACCGGCATGGTGCCCCTTCTCCACCGGCTTCAGGATGGTGGCGCAGAGGGCCGGGGTCAGGATCTGGGCCACGAAGACCGACAGGATCATGGCTGCAATGATTGTTATGGAGAACTGACGGTAGATGACCCCGGTGGAGCCGCCGAAGAACGCCATGGGGAGGAAGACCGCCGAGAGTACCGTGGCGATGCCCCAGAGGGCGCTGGTGATCTGTCCCATGGACTTGATGGTGGCGTCACGGGGGGAGAGCCCCTCCTCGGTCATGATGCGCTCCACGTTCTCCACGACAACGATGGCGTCGTCCACCAGGAGTCCGATGACGATGACCAGGGCAAACATGGTCAGGGTGTTGATGGAGAACCCGCTGGCTGCCAAAACCCCCATGGTCCCCAGGAGGACCACCGGCACCGCGATGGTGGGAATCAGGGTGGCACGGATGTTCTGCAGGAAGAGGAACATGATGATGAAGACCAGGAAGACCGCTTCAATCAGGGTATGGACCACCTCTTCGATGGAGATCTTGACGAAGGGGGTCGAGTCGTAGGGGTAGACCACCTTCATGCCGGGCGGGAAGTACTTGGACAGCTCGGCCATCTTGGCCTTGATCCGGTCGCCGGTCTCCAGGGCGTTGGCGCCGGCGGCCAGGCGGATGGCCATCCCCCCCAGCGGTTTGCCGTTGTAGAATGACTGGAGATCGTAGTTCTCGGTGCCGATCCTGCTCTCGGCCACATCCTTCAGCTTCACCGTGGAACCGTCGCCGTTGGTCTTCAGGATGATGGCGTTGAACTGCTCCGGGGTCTGGAGCAGGGCCCGGGCGTTGATGGTGGCGTTCAGCTGCTGCCCCTGATTGGCGGGGGTGCCGCCGAACTGGCCGGCCGATACCTGGACGTTCTGGGCCTGCAGCGCCGCGATCACGTCGTTGGTGGTCAGGTGGAAGTTGTTCAGCTTGGCGGGGTTCAGCCAGATCCGCATGGCGTTCTGGGTGCCGAACACCATCAATTCGCCCACTCCGTCCAGCCGGCTGACGATATCCTGGAGGTTGGAGACCGCGTAGTCGGTCAGGGAGTTGCGGTCCATGGAGCCGTCTTCGGACACGAGGCCGACGATCAGCAGGAAGTTCCGGGTGGACTTGACCACCGAGATCCCCTGGCGCTGCACGATCTGGGGGAGGAGCGGCGTGGCCAGCTGCAGCTTGTTCTGCACCTGCACCTGGGCGATGTTGGGATCGGTGCCAGCCTTGAAGGTCAGGGTGATGGAGACCGCACCGGCCGAGTCGCTGGTGGAGGACATGTAGATCAGGTTGTCGATGCCATTCAGCTTCTGCTCGATCACCTGGGTGACCGTGTCCTGCACGGTCTGGGCCGAAGCGCCCGGATAGGTGGCGTTGATGGCGATCTGCGGCGGCGCGATGGCCGGGTACTGGGATACGGGCAGCTTCTTGATCGACAGCAGGCCGGCCAGCATGACCAGGATGGCGATCACCCAGGCAAAGATGGGGCGGTTTATGAAAAAGCGGGACATGGAAAAGCTCCTTTAGTGAATAAAAGCCATCATAATGGAACGCGGAAAAGACCGGATTTAGACGGATTAACGCGGATCAGAGTCAACATCGGGAAATTCTTTTGGGGTTAAAATAACAGCCTAAAATATCCGTGTGAATCCGCCGCATCCGTGCCAATCCGCGTTCTATTGCCGTTGTGGTTATTTTTTTTCTGTCTTTGCCGCCGCAGGTTGTGGTGCACCACTGGGCGCTGCTGCCGGGGCGCTGCCGAAGGGCACCACCTTGACCTGGGTGCCGGGACGCGCCTTCTGCAATCCCTCCAGGATCACGCGGTCACCCGGCTTGAGCCCGTCGCTCACCAGCCAGGAGTCGCCGACGGTGCGCGCCACCTTGATCAGGCGCGGCTCCACCTTTTCCTCCGCTCCCACAACCATTACCATGGCCTCACCCTTCGGGTTGCGGGTCACACCCCGTTGGGGCACGAGGATGGCCTGCTCGTTGATCCCTTCCTCCACGACGGCACGGACAAACATGCCGGGAAGCAGCGTCTGTTTCGGGTTGGGGAAGATCGCCCGCAGGGTCACGGAGCCGGTACTCTGGTCCACGGTGACCTCGGAGAATTTCAGGGTGCCCGGCAGCGGGTAGGCGCTGCCGTCCTCCAGCAACAGCTTGACCCGCGCCTGGGTCGCTCCATCGGTCTTCAGCAGCCCTTTGGCAAGGTTCTGCTTCATGCGCAGCAGCTCCGCGCTGGACTGGGTGACATCCACATACATGGAACCGAGCTGCTGGATGGTGGCCAGGGCTGCCGCCTGGCTGGCGGTGACCAGCGCGCCTTCGGTAACGGACGAGCGTCCGATGCGTCCCGAAATGGGGGCGGTTACCTTGGTATAGGCCAGATTGATCCGGGCGGTCTCAACCGCCGCCTTGGCGGCCGCCACATCGGCCTCGGCCTGCTGAAGGATGGCCTGGGCATCATCGTTGTCCTGCTGGCTGACCGCCTTGATCTTGACCAGATCCTTGTAGCGCTCCGCCCTGAGACGCACCATGCCCAGGGTCGCCTCGGTTCGGGCCATGGCCGCCTTGGCGCTCGCATAGGCGGCCTGGTAGGTGGCTGGATCGATCTGGTACAGCACCTGGCCCGCCTTCACGTCGGAGCCCTCGGTAAACAGGCGTTTCTGGATGATGCCACCCACCTGGGGGCGCACCTCGGCGATGAACGAGGGCACTGTCCGGCCGGGGAGGTCGGAGGTCAGCGCCACCCGCTCCGTTTTGACGACCACGATCCCCACTTCGGGCGGCCCGGCCGGGGGGAGCTTGGCCTGGGCCTGCTGCTTGCCGCAGCCGGCCAGGAACAGGCCGGCGACGAGCAGGCCGGCTGCACTGAACAATCTGATTCCGCGAATGTCTGACATGGAAACCACCTCTTGGAAAATGTTAGGAATGAACGTTCATTCCAGATATAAAAACCCTTATGCGTGACGCTTACCGCTTGACAGCGTCCCAGCACGCCTCAATGGTCTTGGTGATCAGTTGTTCGTCCAGGTGGATGAAGCCGAGGATCTGGTCGCGTGCTGCCGCAAAGAGGGGGCCGAATGCCAGGTCGAAGAACAGGGCGAGGGGAAGGTCCTTGAGCACCTGCTGGGCCGTGCCCTGCTCGAACAGGTCCCTGAAGGCGGTGCAACCGCTCTCCCTGGTTCCCAGAAGCTTGTCCCGCCGGACGGCCACGCCGTAGGGAGAGTTGTGGAACTGCTCCAGGTAGCGGAAGTCCAGGGGGTGTTCGATGTAATAACGCAACAGCGCCGTGGCGAGGTGAAAGAAGCGCGCCCTGAACGGTGCCTCGGCCGAATAGCCCGCCTGGATGAACTGGTGCATCTTGCTCTCGATCTCCCCGTACAGTTCGTTGATGAGGACATCCTTGTTCTCGAAATAGCGGTAGATCGTCCCGGCGCCCACGTCGGCCCGCTCGGCGATCATGGCCATGGGAGCGCCGTGGAAGCCCTGCTCCGCAATCAGTTCCAATGCAGCGCGAACGATATCGTCGCGCTTGTCCGGTTTCGACATGGTTTATCACCTGTAAAAAATTATTGAATGAACATTCATTCCTTTATAGCGCCATGAAGATACATCTGTCCAGCATTTTTTTATGCCATGAATCAGGCACGCTGACAGGGATCGGCATGGACGGCGATTGACCTTCAGGTGCACGGATTCCGGTGTACTCAGACTACCTCTTCGATTTTGCCGCCAGGTCTCAGAATGAACCTGCTGCCGCGCCATTCCACGCGATTGCCCAGGAATGACAGCGCCCAGGTGCAGAAGGCCAGCATGTCCCGCATAGGGATCAGCCACAGCCAGCGGGGCAACAGGTTGTCCCGAACGAACCGGCGGCTGAACGTGGTGGCGACCCGGAGCCGCACGGCGTAGAGCAGTCCGACGGCGGCCAGGGCGATGGGGGGGGTGGGGGCGATGAAGGCTGCCAGCAGAGCGGCCGGGAACGGGAGGGTGATGCCGGAGGCCAGGTATCCCCCGGGACGGCTGACCCGCATGGTGCGGGCCCAGCGCAGTTGCCGCGCCAGTACGGAGGGAAGGTTCTCGGCCCGGACCATGCTTTCCACGAAGCAGTTGTCCAGTGCGATCAGCCACCCCGCGCGATGGACCTTGTTGCCCAACTGGTAGTCGTCCGCCAGGTAGTCGGCCAGGGCCTCGAAGCCGCCGATGGCCGCCAGGGCCTCGCGACGTACCGCCATGGAAGCGCCCAGGGCAAAGGAAAGCCCTTCCAGACGGAGCGCCACCAGAACATTGGGGATCATTTCGCTGGTAAAGCCAGTGGCCTCAACGGCGGTGGCGATGTTCTGGACCAGGGATGTGCGGTAGAGCGAGGTGACCAGCCCGACCCGGGGATCGTTGAAATGGGCGGTCACGCTGGCCAGGTAGTCTGGCGGGACGCGGATGTCGCTGTCGCAGATGATGATGATCGGATGGCTGGCCCGGGGGAAGGCGTTGATCAGGTTGGAGACCTTGTAGTTCGGTCCGTGAATGGCCGGATTGACCACCAGGGAGATGTCGTGTCCCGGATGCGCTGCCATGAGCTGCCGGATGACCGGGATCACGGGGTCGTCGGCAGAGGCTGCGGCGAACAGTATCTGCACCTGGCCGCTATACTCCTGGTTGCAGAACGAGGCGAAGTTGGCGTAACTCCCGGCATCCACTCCCTTGACCGGTTTGAGGATGGTAATGGATGGGGATTGGGTAGTGGGGATTGGCAATTGATCTTTCACCAGTCCCTGGTCCCCAGTTCCCCGTCCCTTTTCAAAGAAACGTCTGGCGCAGGCCAGGGAGATCAGGCTGTAGGCCAGGGGAGGGAGGATGCAGATGAAGGGGAACAGGGTGCGGAGCATAGCTAGAGGGCCTTTTGGATCAGGATGAGATAGGGGGCTGTGGCCGGGACATTCGCCTGCCCCATGCGCCAGGCATGGAACGCGCGGGGATCGCAGCCGGCGGCCCAGGCATCCACGGCGGCGCATTCGCCGTCCCCGCCGTCGTGCCCCGGATAGGCGGTGACAGCCAGTATGCCGCCCGGCTTCAGGAGCGCGGCGGACTGTTCGATGGCGGCCAGCGTGCTTTCCGGCCGGGTGATGACGGTGCGGTCGCCGCCGGGCAGATACCCCAGGTTGAACACCACCGCGCCGACGCCATCCGGCACGCGCTCCGCCATGGCTTCGTGTCCGCCGTGGACGAGTTCCGCACGCTCAGCCCATCCGGCGTCAACCAGCTTGCGGGCCGTATGGCCGATGGCCGTTGCCTGGATGTCAAAAGCCCACACCCTGCCTGTCGCACCCACCAATTCGGCCAGGAGGAGCGTGTCGTTGCCGTTGCCGCAGGTGGCGTCCACGACCGTGTCGCCGGGATGGACAAACTGACGCAGCATGAGGTGCGCAAGCGGCACCGGCCCGCGCAGGGGGATTTCAGGGGACGTATGGGGCATGACGGAAAAGGGTACCAGAATTACCACCTGTTTGCCACCGTGAATTTGGTTGCATAGGAGTGCGGAAACAGGTATCAACAGGCCATGATACGCAAGGAAACCATCAGGCAGGAGCAGGAGGGGCGGCGGCTGGACGAAGCCGTCACCCTGGTGTTCGACGGGATCAGCAAGTCCGAGGCGCGGCGCATCATCGACCGGGGTGGCTGTAGCGTCAACAGCGCCATGGTGCGGGTCGCTTCGCGGACCGTGAGGGCGGGGGATGTGATCGAGGTCGGCGTCATGGAGCCGGGGCGATTCCGTGAGCTGGAATTGCCCCCCCAGGCCCTGCTGTTCGAGGACAACGACCTGATCGCCGTGAACAAGCCGGCCGGGGTGAACACCCAGCGCACCCCCTACCAGCTCAAGGGAACCCTGGAGTACTGGGTTTCCGAATATTTCCGCACCCAGGGGATCAACGAACCGGCGCGGGTCATCCACCGTCTCGACCGGGGCACCTCCGGGGTGATGCTCTTTCCGAAACACAAACGAGCTGCTGCCTGGCTGTCGAGCCGGTTTCACGACGGGCTGGTGGACAAGCGCTACCTGGCGCTGGTCCAGGGCTCTCCGCAGCAGGCGGCGTGGGTGGCGGACGGCCCCATCGGCAAGATCGGCAGCGCCCGCTACGGGATCATGGCAGGCGGCCGGTCGGCCCGGATCGAGTTCCGGCTGCTCACGTCCGCAGGAGAACTCTCGCTGGTGGAGGCCCGGCCCCTGACCGGCCGCACCCACCAGATCCGTGTGCACCTGGCAGCCGGCGGACTCCCCATCGTGGGGGACGGGACCTACGGCGGGCTGCCGGCAGGGCGGATGATGCTGCACTGCGCGTCGCTGGCCTTCGCCAACGACCGGGGAACGGGGATCAGCGTTACGGCGCCGCTGGATGGTGTGTTCGAGTCATTCATGGGAGAGCGCATGGGGCATCCTGCGGTCACCCGTTAATCAAACTCCGGTCAATGGCGTGGACCGCTTGACGCCGTTTCAAAATGAGTGTAATTTCATAAAACTTTTCAGGCTCTCCGTCTTATTACTCCGATGCGGAACGTGAGGTATCCATGAACCGGCTGGCCTCTTTGGTTGTTGTGCTCCTGCTGATCTGTGGCGTTGTGAACGCCTCGGACGAACGCTCCCTGGCTGTCCGCAAGAAAAGCGCATTACCGGCGGAACGCAGAATTGCCCTGGTGATAGGCAATAGCAGCTATGCGGACGCGCCCCTGAAGAACCCGGTCAACGATGCCGATGCCATGGCAATTGCCTTGAGAGAGGCCGGCTTCGACGTGATCATGCGTAAAAATGCCGACCGCCGGGCACTGTATAACTCAATCAAGGAGTTTGGCCAGAAGCTGAAGAGGAGCGACGTGGGGCTTTTTTACTACGCCGGCCATGGGGTACAGGTGGAGAACGCCAACTATCTGCTCCCGGTTGACCTGAGGGGGGGCGACCTGCAGGATACCGACGATCTGCGGCGCGATGCCATCCCCTTGGGGGAACTGCTGGAACGGATGCGTGATGCCGGTACCAACAACATCATCGTCCTCGATGCCTGCCGCGATAACCCCTTTCTGGCCAAGTTGAGCCGGAGCGGCTCACGGGGGCTGGCCAAGGTGGTAACCCCGGCCAGCACCTCGGTGCTCTATTCCACCGACCCCGGCAATACCGCTTCCGATGGCGCCAGCGGCGATAACGGCGTCTTCACGAGACGCCTGGTGGATGCCATCCAAAAGGACGGTATGGAGTTGGTGGACGTCATGCGCGAGGTCTCGGTGGCCGTCAACAGGGACACCAACGGCGTCCAGCGTCCGGTCTTCGATGGTGTGCTCTCGTCCAAGTTCTATTTTCATCCTGCGGAGCCACGCAGTCAGCAGGCTGCTGAGCCCGCCCCCTCGATTACCGTTGACCCCAAGGCCCTGGAGCTCCGCTATTGGGAAAGCGCTGAAAAGGCCAACACCCCGTCCGCCTACAAGTCCTATTTGAAGAAATACCCCGGCGGTGATTTTGCCGATCTTGCCAACGAGAAGCTCCTGGTGCTGGAAAACGCCAAAATCCGGGGCGAGGAGGCAGTCAAGGCGGAAACGGAGCGCAAGGCCCAGGAAGCGGCTGAACGGGAGCGGTTGGCACGGGAACGGGCAGAGCAGGACCGCCGCATGCGCGAGCTGGAAGCAAAATGGAGCGAGGGGGCAGCCAAAGCGGAGGCGGAGCGCAAGGCCCAGGAGGTGGCTGAACGGGAACGGTTGGCACGGGAGCGGGCAGAGCAGGAGCGCCGCATGCGCGAATTGGAGGCAAAATTCTTGCAA
>DATBXI010000016.1:0-4821 GCA_036514355.1 Desulfuromonadaceae bacterium | reverse complement strand
AAGGGGAGGGAGCACTTCTCCGGTACGTTGCCGAACGATCCCCTCTCCCTCAGGGTGAGGGTGGGGTTGAAGCCCCGCCGCTTCGGTAAACGACCCCTCACCGATGGTGCAGCGGATGTCGTAGGGATCGAGCAGTTCCCGCAGCCGTTCCGCCTGGGGGCGCTGGTGGCAGGCGATCAGGACGCGGAACCCCTGGTCGAGCCATTCCCGCAGGGTCCTGGCCAGGGGGGCCAGGGCATGGGTGGTCTCCTTGGACACGGTCACCCGCAGGTCGGCGTTCCCCTCGCACGGGATCGCCACGGTCGCTGCCCCGCCCTCCAGGGCCAGCCCGGACAGCTCCAGGCAACTGCGGCCGGCCATGACTGCGTCGATCTCCGGGCCGGAGAGGAACAGTTCCGCTGCCGGCGAATGGGGCAGCGCTGCGGCGCGGGCCTTGCTGTCGCCGTTGGCGATCTCCTCGGCGAAACGGGCCGCGGCCGCCCGGACCGCCTCCGGGTCCAGCAGCACCAGCGGCCAGCCCGGGGCATAGTCGAAGACCGTTTCCAGGCCCTGATGCACCAACGGCTGCAGGTATTCGATCCCCTGGAAATAGACGGCGTTCTTCAACTCCTCCAGGATGGCCCGCCGCCGGTCGGCCGGGATGTCCAGGTCGTCGCAGCACTCCTTGAGGCGCGGGGCTATGTCCGCCAGCAGGTCGTCGGTCAGCAGGATCTCCCGGGAGGGGAGCAGCACCAGCTCGTCCACGGCCTGAAGCGAGCGCTGGGTGAGGGGGTCGAAGGTGCGCATGGTCTCGGCCGTGTCGCCGAAGAATTCGATCCGCACCGGGGTGCTGAAATTGGGGGGGAAAATATCCAGGATGCCGCCGCGCACGGCAAAGGTGCCCCGGTCTTCCACCAGCGGCACGTTGGCATAGCCCAGCTTGACCAGCCGGGCCAACAGGTCGTCCCGCTCGAACTCCTCGCCGGCCACCAGGTAGCAGGCGGCCTCGTTGAAGATCCGCCGGGGCAGGACCCGCTGCATGGCCGCCCCCACCGGCAGGACCACCACCCGGGCCAGGTTGCCGTGCAGGCGGAACAGGGTGTCCAGCCGGGCGCCGGAGATGTCGGGATGGGGCGAGGCAGGGGCGAAGGGGGGACTGTCCCAGGCCGGGAAGGCGAGCGGAGGGGCCTCGCCGGCGCCGAAGAAGCCGAGCTCGCGGCAGAACTCGTCGGCCGCATCCTGATCCGCGGTGATCACCAGCACGTTGAGCGGATGCTGGCGCAGCAGTTCCGCCAGCACGCAGGCCGGCGCCGAGCCTTTCAGGCCCGGCAGGGCAATGCGGCGTTCGCCGCGGGCCAGGGCGGCCCGGATATCGATAATGTGGGGGATCTGGGTTATCATGGGGTACTGCAATCCTTCACGTCGGAGGAGCGGAAGCTCAGAGAACACCAGGGGGAACGTTCTTTTCAGGGTTGTTTGCGCTGGCTCGCCTTGATCTTGGGCTTGCCCCCCTCGACCACCACCCGGAAGGTCAGGTCGTCGGTCCCCAACCGGGCGGCCAGGGCCGGCCTGCTTTTCTCGATGGTCGCCGCCACCATATCGCGACTCAGCTTATCCACCGGCAGATTGCACGCCTGACGGGCCTCGCGAAACTCCTGGAAAACACGCTCCAGATCGTTGTTTCGCGGCTGCGGGGGCGCCTCCTCACGACGGCGGGGGATTGCCGCCGATGCAGGTCGCTGATGAACCGGTCACGGGAATACTTGCCCTCCTCGATCAGCCTGACGGTGCGGTTCCAATGTTCGCGGTAGGTGTTGAAACGCGCCACCAGCATCTGATACCGGTGTTTATACATGGTGTTGTTGATGGGCGTGCCGGCGTAACGACGCACGATCTTCTCCACCTCGCCCAGCAAGGGGAGCGGTTCGCGCTTTTCCAGTCCGATGAAATACTGCTCATACCTGGTGACCAGGTCGTTCAACAGCCGCTCCAGGTGCGGCAGGTCATCTACAATCGCCATGCAAGGCCTTTCGTTGGTCGCTGTGTCCGGTACGCAGAGAATGAGGATATATCCAAACCCACGGGCGTGTAAAGCCCTAATGCAGGGACCGGGGAGCGGGGGTCTGGGGAACCTGTTATCGGCTTTTCCCGGTCCCCAGTCCCCCATCCCCGCCTCTAATGTCTTGACGCGATTTTCCGCTTCGCATAAACTGCGTTCTCATTATAGTAATTCATCCGAGCCAAACGGAGCAGGACGGGATGGACCATACAGCAGCCATAATACTGTCAGCCGGCAAGGGAACCCGCATGAAATCGGGGCTCGCCAAGGTCCTCCATCCGCTTGCCGGACGTCCCATGGCCGCCTGGCCGGTGGATGCCGCCCGCGACGCCGGCGCGGCGCCGATCGTGCTGGTGGTCGGACACCAGGCCGAGGCGGTGACCGCCTGCTTCCGCGAGGCCGGAGATGTCCGCACGGCCGTTCAGGCGGAACAGCTCGGCACCGGCCATGCCGTGGCCTGCTGCCGGGAGGCGCTGGCCGGCTTCAACGGCACGGTGCTGATCCTGTGCGGCGACACACCGCTCCTGCGGGGGGATACGCTTACGGCGCTGATCCGGTTCCATCGCACGCACCAGGCGGCCGTTACGGTGCTGACCGCCGTGCTGGACGATCCCGCGGGGTATGGCCGGGTGGTCCGGGACGAGGCGGATGGGCTGCTGGCCATCGTGGAGCAGAAGGATGCCACCCCGGCGCAACGGGAGATTCGCGAGATCAACAGCGGCATCTACTGCATGGAATCCGGCTTCCTGTTCGAGCACATCGGCACCATCGGCAACGCCAATGCCCAGAACGAGTTCTACCTGACCGACCTGGTGGCCATTGCCGTGGCAAAGGGGCTGACCTGCCAGGCCATGCCGGCCACCGACTGCGATGAGATCATGGGGATCAACGACCGGGCACAACTGGCCGAGGCGAGCCGCATCCTGCGGCGGCGCATCAACCGCGACCTGATGCTCGCCGGCGTTACCCTGATCGATCCGGAGCACACCTACATCGACCACGGAGTCGGCATCGCCCCCGATACGGTCATCCACCCCAACTGCCACATCGGCGGCGGAACGGTCATCGGCAGCGACTGCGTCATCGAGGCCGGGGCTGCCATCTCCGGCTGCCGCATCGGCAACGGCTGCCATATCAAGGCGTCATCCGTGCTGGAAGACGCGGAGCTGCACGACGACGTGAGCGTCGGCCCCATGGCGCACCTGCGTCCCGGCACCGTGCTCCACAACCACGTGAAGATCGGCAACTTCGTGGAGACCAAGAAGGCGGTCATGGGAGCCGGCTCCAAGGCCTCCCACCTGACCTATCTGGGTGACGCCGAGATCGGCCGCGACGTCAACATCGGCTGCGGCACCATTACCTGCAACTACGACGGCGTCAAAAAACACCGCACCGTGATTGGTGACGAGGTCTTCATCGGCAGCGACGTGCAGTTGGTGGCACCGGTCACCGTGGGCCGCAACTCACTGGTCGCCGCCGGCACCACCGTTACCGTGGATGTGCCCCCCGACTCCCTGGCCATCGCCCGCGTCCCCCAGGTGAACAAGGAAGGGTGGCGGCTGAAGAAAAAGTAAACTATATCCCCCTTTTACAAAGGGGGACTTCAAATGCAACCACAAAGAGTACGCATGACCGATACCCGGCACGACATAGCCATACCAGAGCCTATCCTCATCATCGAGGACGATGCCGGCTTTGCCCATCTGATGGCTTCGACCCTCGGGGATGAAGGCTTCTCCTGCCATTGCGCCGGAAACGGGGCGGAGGCGCTGGAATGGCTCGGCAACAATGCCCCCAGCCTGATCATCATCGACTATACCCTGCCCGACATGACCGGCGCCTCCCTGATCGAACAGCTTCAGAAACCGGGGCAGTCCCCCCCCTTCATCATGGTGACCGGCCGGGATGATTCCAGCCTGGCGGTACAGATGATGAAGACCGGGGCCTACGATTACATGCTCAAGGACACCACCTTCCTGGACCGTCTGCCCGCTGTGGTCGCCCGTGCCCAACACGAGGCCGAAACCCGCGCCCGCCTGAAGCAGGCCGAGCTGTCACTGCGCCAGAGCGAGAACCGACTCGCCCGTGCCCAGAAGATCGCCCGCATGGGAAGTTGGGAGTGGGACATCCGGAGCGGCGAGATCTACTGGTCGGACGAGCTCTACCGCATCTTCGGCCTCACCCCCGGCGATCCGGTAAAGATCCGTATGGAGTGGGTCTTCGCCCTGATCAACCCCACCGACCTGCCGGCCTTCAAAAAGGCCGTCTTCAACTCGGTCAAGCATTGCCAGCCCTTCAACATCGTGTACCGCATCAACACGCGCGGCAACGGCGAAAGCGTCGTGAACAGCCAGGGCGAGGTGGAAGCAGACGAAAACGGCAGGGCCAGGCTCATCTCCGGCACGACCCTGGACATCACGGCCCGCATCCGCGCCGAGAGCGAGATCCAGCAGCTGATCAACTATGACACCCTGACCGGACTCCCCAACCGCAACCTGCTGCACGACCGCCTCAAGCTGGCCATTGCCCATTCCGCCCGCGAACAGCACCTGATGGGGGTGCTGATCCTGGACCTGGACCGTTTCAAACGGGTCAACGACACCCTGGGGCACCGCGCCGGCGACAAGCTGCTGCTGGCGGTTTCCAAGCGCCTCTCGGCCTGCGTGCGCGACAGCGACACCCTGGCCCGTCTCGGCGGCGACGAATTCGTCATCATCCTGACCAACTCGGCGCACGAGGAAGCGATCAGCGCCGTGGCCCAGAAGATACTGGCCATCCTGGCC
>DATBXI010000015.1:0-2656 GCA_036514355.1 Desulfuromonadaceae bacterium | reverse complement strand
CTCGTCGTCCCCCTGCCACCGCTCGGGCCGGGCAGTTATCAGCTCCAGTACCGCATCCTCGCCACCGACGGCCACGCCACCCCGGGCCTGATGCGCTTCACCGTGGTGGGCAGGGGGGCGCCATGATACTTCTGGCCGGTTTTCTCGACGTCCTGTTCCGCGCCCTGGTTTCCGTCGGCTTGGCCCTCGGCTGCGGTGGGGTGGTCTTCGCGTTGTGCGTGCTCATGCCGGTGGCACGGGGGGAGGCGGGCGAACGGGCGCTGGCGCGGGTGGCTGCGTTGAGCGCCGCGGGGGCATTGCTGGCTGCCGCCGCCCAGGTCAGCCAGCTGGTGATCGCGCCGTGGGCCCTGGCGGACGATGCCGGGCGCTGGCCGCTCGCCGCCTTCCTGGAGACGGGATTCGCCCGGGCAGGGATGATCCATGCCGCACTGACCTGCTGCCTGGGGTACAGCATGCTCCCCCTGCGGCGCCGTCCCCATGCGACGGGGGGATGGTGGCTGGCCGCCGGCCTGGCCGTGCTGGTCATGGCAAGCGGCAGCCTGCTGGTACACGGGGCGAGCCGCATCGAACACAGCGCGGCGCTGATGACGACGACGGTGCTGCACCAGGTGGCTGCCGTGGTGTGGATCGGCGGCACCATGCACCTGACGGCCCAGTGGCGCCTGCTGCAGCACCTGCCCGGCGGCGGGGAACTCTGGCCGCGCCTGGCGCCCCGCTTTTCACCCATTGCCATGGGAGGGGTCGGCCTGCTCCTGGCGGCGGGCGGGTATCTTTTCTGGCAGTACATCCACGGCACGGCGGGGCTGCTGGGCACCGCCTACGGCACCATGCTCATCACCAAGGTGGTGCTCATGGGGTGTGCCCTCTGTCTCGGCGGGCTGAACTTCCTGACCATCCGCCAGGCGCGGCTGTCGTCCGGCAGCCAGGCAGAAGTGACGCGCCGATTGCCAGCCTTCGTGGAGCTTGAGGCTGCTATCGGCGCGGTCATCCTCATGGCGGCAGCGGCCCTGACCGGACAGCCGCCGGCCATCGACGTGCTGGCGGAACGGGCCTCCACCAGCGAGGTGCTGTGGGTCTTTGCTCCCAAGATGCCGCAATGGACGCCGGCACCCATGGCCGAGATGCTGGCGATCGCCCCGTCGGCCCTGGACCCCTTTGCGATTCCCACGGCACTGGGCAAGATCCAGAGCAATTTCAACCACAACATGTCCGGGATCTTCGTCATCCTGCTCGGGGTGGGGGCCCTGCTCGACCGGGTAACCGCTAAACGCTGGCTCCGTCACTGGCCGCTGCTCTTCCTGCCGTTTGCCCTGTTCCTGCTGATCGTTGCCGAACCGACCGGCTGGCCCCTGGGGCCGGAAGGGTTCTGGGCGACCCTGGTCGCGCCCGACGTGTTGACGCACCGGATGGCGACCCTGCTGGTGGTGGGGCTCGGCCTGTTCCAGTGGCGCGTCCGCACCGGGATGCTGGATGCGAACCGCTGGCGCTACACCTTTCCCCTCTTGTGCGGCATTGGCGGGGCATTGCTCCTCACCCATTCCCATACGGTGTTCGCGCTCAAATGGGCCTTCCTGATCGAGGTCTCCCATAACGCCATTGGCGTCCTGGCCGTCATGATGGGCGCATGGGGGTGGCTGGAGCAGCGCCTGGACGGGCGCGAAAGCCGCATCGCAGGACTTGCCTGGCCGGTCTGCTTCACGCTGGTCGGCGTGGTGCTCCTCTTCTACCGGGAGCTGTGAGCCGGCCCGGCATGACCGCGCAGTCCGGCCGGGCAAAATTAGGGGTTGTATCCCATGGTCTTTCCTTGTAGGCTCGCGACGTAACGCTGAGATACAGAGGGATGGCCATGAACAAGAACGACAAGGCGCTTCTGGAGGCGCCCCTGACCCCCGCCGAGACCCGCTGGGCCATGGAGGTCGCCGACAAACTGCCCGATGACCTGGACCTGAGCTTCGAGGAAGCCAAGATACTGACCCGCATACCGGCGGAGCGCTGGCCCAAGGCGCTCCTGGCCAAGGTCAGGGAGGTGATCGCCGTCGGGGAGCTCAAGTCAGGCGCTTCAGCCGACCCCCATCGAAGGTAGCCAATGCCCGAAAGCGCCCACCCCTTCCATACCCTAACCCCCAGCTTCATCATGGACGCCGTGGAGAGCCGGGGATTCCGCTGCGACTGCCGCACCCTGGCCCTGAACAGCTACGAGAACCGCGTCTACCAGGTGGGGATCGAGGACAGTCAGCCACTGATCGCCAAGTTCTACCGCCCCGGCCGCTGGAGCGACCACCAGATCATCGAGGAGCACGGCTTCTGCTTCGAGCTGGCCGAGCACGAGCTGCCGGTGGTGGCGCCCTGGCGCAGTCCCGACGGGGAGAGCCTGTTTCACCACCACGGTTTCCGTTTCGCCCTCTACCGCTGCCAGGGGGGGCATGCCCCGGAGTTCGACAACCTGGACAACCTGCTGATCCTGGGACGCATGCTGGGGCGCATCCACGCTATCGGCGGCGTACGGCCGTTCGAGCACCGCCCGGTCCTGGACAGCCGGAGCTTCGGCCATGCCAGCGTTGAGCTGATCCGGGAGCATTTCATCCCCATCGAATACCGGACCAGCTACACGGCCGTGACCGAGCAGTTGCTGGAGAGCATCGACGGCATCCTGGCC
>DATBXI010000014.1:0-3129 GCA_036514355.1 Desulfuromonadaceae bacterium | reverse complement strand
TTCGAGCCGTTCTTTACCCGCAAGGGGGCAGGAACCGGCCTGGGTCTCTCCATCACCCAGCGCATCGTGGACGAACACCACGGCCGGATCACCGTGGCGAGCAATGCCGGCAGCGGGACCACGTTTACCATCGAACTGCTGCTGACTCTTCAAGCAGAGGACGCGTAACCGAAACAAAACATTAAATAATATAATTGCTTATTTAAAG
Source organism: Desulfuromonadaceae bacterium (assembly GCA_036514355.1). Lineage (GTDB taxonomy): Bacteria > Desulfobacterota > Desulfuromonadia > Geobacterales > Pseudopelobacteraceae > JACPFJ01. The sequence goes on along the minus strand of DATBXI010000014.1, from coordinate 2,921 downwards.
TTTTAACACTAATATTAAATTGATTTTTTGATATTAAGAGTTTGAACAAGCTCTCAAAGAGTTGTGGCATGAAAACGAGCGATCTCTCCCCTGCACGCCAAAAACTGCTTGTTCCCTGCGTTGATTACCCTGGGGCACTTGCGCTTATTCCGCCGCCAACGCCTCGCACCCTGGATCTGAGGGGGGTGGGAGACGGGTTGTATCGTGCTTCGAATGCCTTGGAACTGTTGAAGGACCTTTCTTCACGGCTCCCAAACCCCAATCTTATAACCCAAACCGAAGACCGGCGGGAAGCGGTCCGAAGCAGCCAGATCGAAGGGACCAACTCCGGCGTGAACGACCTGTTCACGTACGAGGCGACAGGCAGTGGCGAGGGTTTACCCCCGGATGTGCAGGTTACGCGCAATTACGTTATCGCACTCGAATATGGTTTGCAGAACGTCAGAGAGAACGGTCCCACAGCGATTGATTGCAACCTGGTTAAAGAGCTTCACGCGCACCTGATGGATGGCGTGGAGTATAATGGTATGCTTGGGGAATTCAGGAAAATACAGAACTGGATAGGAGGAGGCAACATTTACCGTGCCCGTTTTGTGCCGCCACCACCCGATCGTGTGCAGGCATGCATGGACGACCTTGAGTCGTTGCTTACCTATTCCCCTGGTGAAGAAGAGCAGATGGTACTGTCCATTGTTATGCGGATGGCAATTGCGCATGCACAATTTGAGACGATTCACCCTTTCATCGACGGTAATGGCAGGGTCGGCAGAATCCTGCTGCCTCTCATGCTTGCAGCAGAAGGCTATCCTCCTGTCTATCTGGCCGGCTACCTGAAGGACAACCAGCGGGAGTATTATGATGGTCTTGCAGGTGTGCAGCTCAGGGATAAATGGTCGGAATGGGTCCAGTTTTTTGCGTACGGAGTTGAGGTCGCTGTTCAGGAGTCAATGAGAACCGCGTTGGCCCTTGGGGGTATCCTGAGCAGGTGGAAGGAGCAGCTTGCCCAACTGAGACTTCGCTCTCATTCTGTGCTGCACAAATTCCCCGAGTTGATGATCGGGACACCTGTACTGACGGCGCAGCATGCCAAGAATGCGCTCGGCATTTCATTCCCGGCTGCAAGTGCTGCCCTGGCGCAACTGGAGCAAATGGGAATCCTGGCCCAGCCGGTCAAGCAGCAACGAAACAGGATATTTGTGGCAAAGGAAGTGATTGATGTGTTAAATCGTCCGGCGATGGGGTAATTCCGTCGGCAAATTGACAGCCCTTCACATGAGGCGTTCCATCAGCCAGTGCACCGTGAAGAATTCCCGCCCTTTCACCTTCTTCAGGAGTTCAAGGTCTTTCTCGGATCTAACCACCGATTGTGCAAGGATAAAATTTCTACCCAACTACTAAACCCTTGCCTCACCTCTCACCTGACGTTATAATTTTGTTATAACAAGTCACAAGGAGCATCCCATGCGTCGAAAAATATGTGCCATCGGCAACAGCCGCGGCGTCTCTCTACCATTGGAAGCGCTCGAAAAGCTGAAACTGGCGGTGGGATCGGACGTGGACGTACAGGTGGATGAGGAGCATGGTCGCATCGTCATTGAACCGGTGCGAACTGCTACCTACCCCGAGGGGGTCGATGCCGGCTTTGCTCAGCAGGTGAACGAATTTGTCGAATTGTATCGCCCTGCCTTGAAGAAGCTTGCCGAGTAGTGTTGTGACGGAATACCTCACGCCCCAGCAGATCCTGTTCATTCACTACCGCCTCATCGAAACGACCGGCGGGAGCCACGGCATTCGCGACATCGGTGCCCTCCAATCGGCCGCGGCTCGGCCGCAGGCCACCTTCGGAGGCGAAGAACTGTATCCCGGTCCGTTTGCGAAGGCAGGTGCGCTGTTCGAGTCCCTGGCAAAGAACCATCCGTTCATCGACGGCAACAAGCGAACCGCTGTCGGCGCCGCCGCTCTCTTCCTCCGCAGGAACGGCTTCTCCCTCGAAACGTCTCAGGATGATCTCTACGCATTCACCATAAAGATGGCCACAGGTGAAGCCGGGGCACGGGAAGCGGCTGAATGGCTGCGGGAACGGTCTCGATTGCACTAATTGAGCGGCATTGATTTGTACTAAAAATCACTGTACTGAGGGTATTTCAGTGGAAAAAATACTGATCATCGATGACGAGGCGTTTATCCGCGAGAACGTGGAGCGCATCCTGGGAGACCAGGGGTACCAGGTGTGCACCGCCGCCTCGGGGGGTGAGGCGCGGGAGATCGTGGCCGCCGATGAGGTCGATCTGGCCCTGCTCGACCTCAACCTGGGCACGGAAAACGGCATCGACGTGCTCAAGGCGCTCAAGGAACTGGACCCGGACCTGCTGGTGATCATCATCACCGGCTACGGTTCGGTGGAAAGTGCCGTGGACGCCCTCAAGCTGGGCGCGTTCCACTATATGAAAAAACCGTTCAAGGCAGATGCCCTCCGGGTGATCGTCAAGCTGGCCCTGCAGACCCAGACCCTCAAACGCGAGGTGCGCAACCTGAAACGGGTCGACGCCATCCTGCCGGGGCGCTCCCCCATGATCGGCCGGAGCCAGGCCTTCGGCGAGGTGATCGCCCAGGTGCGCGAGATCGCCCGCATCCCCTCCACGGTCCTGATAACCGGCGAATCCGGCACCGGCAAGGAACTGGTGGCACGCGCCATCCACGACTTGTCCGACCGCAGGGAGGAGGCCTTCATCGGCATCAACTGCGCTTCCATACCGGCCAACCTGCTGGAGAGCGAGCTGTTCGGCCATGAAAAAGGGGCCTTTACCGGAGCCATAGCCATGCGCAAAGGGCGCTTCGAATTAGCCGACGGCGGCACTCTATTCCTCGACGAAATCGGCGACCTCACCCCGGCCACGCAAGTCAAGCTCCTGCGGGTACTT
>DATBXI010000013.1:0-3021 GCA_036514355.1 Desulfuromonadaceae bacterium | reverse complement strand
TGCCGGCGCCCGGCGCTGCGCCCGCCCCTGCCAGGGGAGCCACGGTCCAGGGGATAAACAGCGTGGCCAGCACCAGCACGGCGGCAGCGCTGAGGGTTTCCTTTGCGGAGTACTCCACCCTTGCAACGCTCGGGACCAAGAAAAGCAATCCCCTGGACCCGAACTTCAAGGAGCGTCCACTGCAGTACAACGACTGGGTGCTCACGTACGATCCCACGTATGACCATTCGAAAACCTACAGTTCGTATCACGAACGCTGGTAGGATGCTGACTACGGATGCATCGGAAAAAGGTACTATGGTGATCATGCCAAAGGGCCACAGGGGATTCTCGCTCATAGAGCTGGTGGTGACGATCACCGTTCTGGCGATCCTGGCCACAGCCATACTGCCCATGAAAAACATGGCGGCCCGGCGGGCAAAGGAAATAGAACTGCGCCGGAACCTGCGCATCATCCGCATTGCCATCGACGACTACAAAAAGGCGCATGACAAGGCCGTTGCTGACAACAAGGTGCAAAACGTCGTGAACAAATCGTCGGGATGTCCGGAAACCCTGCAGAGACTGGTGGAAGGCGAGGATTTCGGAGGGCTTTCCACCGTAAAGCGGAAGTTTCTGCGGCGGATCCCCCGGGACCCGTTCAATCCGTACCAGGGAGACGTGGAGGACAAGATGTGGGGGCTGCACTCCTCCAGCGACAAGCCCGATTCTACCTCCTGGGGCGGGGAAGACGTGTACGATGTCTACTCGCTCAGCGAAGGGAAGGCGATTGATGGCACAAATTTCAAGGACTGGTGAAACTTCCTCCCCTTCAAGGGGCGGGGCGGGGTGGGGATTGGTGGCGGTTCAGCTTCCCCCCATCCCCCTCCCTGCCTCCCCCGTGCAGGGGGAGGGGCTCCGGCGTCTGCACGGCCGTCGCGGCTTCACGCTGATCGAGCTGATGATCGTGGTGTCGATCATCGGCATCCTGGCGGCCATTGCCGTGCCCAATTACCAGTGGAGCGTGATCAAGACCAAGGAAGCGGTGCTGCGCGAGGACCTGTACAACTTCCGGAACATCATCGACCAGTTCTACGCCGATCAGGGGAAGTATCCCGACGCGCTGACGGACCTGAAGGATAAGGGGTACATGCGGGAGATCCCCCGGGACCCGTTCACCAAAGCAAACGACACGTGGGTGACGGTGGCGCCGCCGGCTGATGCCACGGCTCCCCCGGGAACGGCCAACCTGGGCTCCACGCCGCTCTTGGGCGGGTCGGGCTCTACGGGAACCAGCTCGGGGCCGGGCAATGTCTATGACGTGCACAGCGGTTCGAACCTGATCAGCAGCGACGGTAAAACTCCGTACAACGAATGGTAATGCCATGATCCAATTGCATAATGTTTCCGTGAACTACCAGAAGGATGCCACGGCCCTGAATGGTATCAACCTGCGCATCGACAAGGGTGAGTTCGTCTTTCTGACCGGCCCCTCGGGGGCGGGCAAGACCACGCTCCTGCGGCTGCTGTACGGGGCGCAGGCCCCCACCCGCGGCCAGGTGCTGGTCGACGGCCAGAATATCTCCCGCATGACTCCCGCCCAGATCCCCCTGCTGCGGCGCTCCATCGGGGTGGTGTTCCAGGATTTCAAGCTGCTCGCCTCCCGCACGGTATTCGAGAACGTCGCCATCACCCTGGAGGTGCTGGGCTGGGGCAGGGCGGACATCGGCAAGAAGGTCATGCATACCCTCAAGCAGATGGGGATGGAGTCCAAGATCAACCTCATTCCCCAGCGCCTTTCGGGTGGGGAACAGCAGCGCGTGGCCCTGGCCCGCGCCCTGGTGAACGACCCCAAGATCCTCCTGGCGGACGAACCGACCGGCAACCTGGACGACGCCAACAAGAACCAGATCCTGAACATCTTCAAGGAAGCCAACGTGCGGGGGACCACGGTGGTGGTGGCGACCCACGACCGGAGATTGATCGAACACGGCCATAAACGGCTGATTACCCTCAGCAAGGGAGAGATCGTTGAACAGATGGAAAAAGCGACCGGCTGCGACGAGCCGGCCTAACACGCGTCCGACCCTGGCGGGGGAGGGGTTCGGCGGCAGGCTGGGCTATTTTGTCCGCCGCGCGTTCAGCAACATGCGCCGGAACACCTTTGTCAACGTCGTGACCATCGGCACGGTCACCCTGGCACTTCTGATCGTGTCGCTGTTCCTGCTGGTGTTCGTCAACCTGGAAACGGCTGCGGAAAACTGGAGCGAGCGGGTGCAGGTGACGGCCTACTTCGACCGGGAACTTCCCCCCCAGGAGCAGGGGACGTTGCGCAGCAGGATCAGCGCCATCCCCGGTGCGGCCCGGGTGAGCTATGTCTCTCGCGACGAGGCGTTCAAGCGGTTCAAAAGCCGGCTGCGCGGCCAGGAAACACTGCTGGAGGGGGTCCGGCCGGAGATCCTGCCCACCTCCTTCGAAATCTCCATGAAACGTGCCAGCCGCGACACCCAGTCGGTTGAGGCGTTCGTGACGGCCCTCAAACGGATCCCCGGCATCGGCGAGGTGCAGTACGGCGAGGAGTGGGTCCGACGCTTCAATACGTTCCTCAATTTCATGCGCCTGCTGGGCGCCCTGCTGGGGGGGTTCCTGGTGATCGCCGTGGTCTTCATCGTTTCCAATACCATCAAGCTGACCATCTACGCCCGTCGCGACGAACTGGAGGTCATGGCCCTGGTGGGTGCCACACGTTTCTTCATCAAGGCCCCGTTCCTGATCGAGGGGATCATCCAGGGGGGGACGGGGGCGCTCGTGGCCATGGGATTGCTGCTGGCGCTGTACGAGGGATTCCTCCACAATGCGGGCAGCTTCCTGACCTTCAATCCGGCCACGTCCGGTCTCTCGTTCCTGCCCACCGAGTATGTCGGCGCCATCATCCTGGCCGGCGTGCTGGTCGGCTTCGTCGGCAGCCTGACATCCCTCAAGCGCTTCATCCACGTCTAGATGAAACAGTGGCTGACATGCATAGCGCTGCTGGCCATCGTC
>DATBXI010000012.1:0-3444 GCA_036514355.1 Desulfuromonadaceae bacterium | reverse complement strand
CTCCCGCCTGCCCTGCCACGCCGGCTTTAGGGCCTGCACCGGTATCCGGATACTCGTTCCTGTTCGGGGGGAGACTGTAGGCCAGGCCGGTACCCACGTAGAGCTTCAACTCATCCGCATGTTTCGGGAAGAATTTGGCTGTCACTGCGCCCTGGGTCTGACCCGTGGCGGTCGGGGGGGATGGCGTTGATGGGCAGTATTCAAGGGAGAATAGGCCGTTCTTCTCGGCAGCGGCTAACCGTGTCATTCCGGCGGATGCAACGACTACCACTATCACTATCCATCTTTTCATGATCCGTGGTTTCCTTGACTTTCATTTTATACCAGGTGGCTCGAAAAGGGAATGGACAGGTAATCCCAAACGTTCGCCGGCGAAACGGCAACATCCGGGCCGCCGTTGTTTTTGTAACCTATTCAGGGCTGATCGCGTCTTTATGATAACTCACCATTGCCCCCGCAGCATTCACCTCCACGCTGCGGGGGACTTTTTTTCGTATTCCATAATCCCGGAAGCCCATGGCTCGGCCCTCGGGTCATATGCCAGAGGCGACCTTTTTGCTTCGACCCGATGAAATGCCCTGGAATCTGAATCGCCCCCAAAATTCGCCGCTGCGGAAGAGAGCGGCATCGCCGGCGGGCAGGTGGACGGCGGTTGCATTTGTCACCTCAAAGACAAAGCGTGAACGCGCGCCATCCCCGAAGTGCACATCCCGCACCGGCAGGCGGTACTCGGCCAGCCGGGCCGGCGTTTCCGCGCTAACGGCATAGGCCGGCGCAATGGAGCTGTCGGCCAGGCCGGACGGTGATACCCGGAGCAGATAGCCCGCAAACGTGCCGGGAAGCTGGCCATAGAGCGTGAGCAGGGCGTTCCCGTCGCCGGCCAGACGCATATCGTAACGCGGCAGCCACCCCTGCCCTTCCAGGACGTAACGCGCCCGAACCCGGCCCGTTTTAGGGGTAACGGCCACACGCACGACGGCTGTCCCTGCCTGGTCCGCCTTTCTGAGCACGGCGATACGGGCGTCAATCCGGCGTATATCCTGTTCGGTCCTGCGCCGGGACGTATAGACCGCTTCCAGTTGGGCAATGGCAAAGTCGGTCCCCTGGCGGATGGACTGCATAGGGTCGGGGTTGTTCTTGGTCTTGCGCGGCGCCTTGGCACTCTGGGACTTGGCGGCAGCCTTGAAGATATCCTCCCGGGTCTCCAGGGCCTGGAGGCGGTCATTCAGACGGTGCTTTTGCTCCAGCAACTGCTCAAGCTCCCTGCCTCCCCTTCCCTCCTGCCGTGACGGCAGGATGTCCACCCGCTGGATGACGGCGTTGCCCAGAGGCCTGATGCGCAGGCTCTCCTCCACCATGCCGCTGGGCAGGCGGAACTCGGCTCTCCCCTTGACCGCGGCGAGCTCCACCTCCACCAGGGCGCCGTCGGAGAAGAGGGTAACGGCTTTAGCGCCATCGGCAAGGGCGCCGGTTGCGCTGACCAGCAGGAGAACGAGTATGCGTGCGATGTGGTTCATGCCTCCTCCTTTCGATGCATACTGCTGTATACCGCTTTTTATTAGAATCGTCTATTGGAATCAACAGAACGATTCTCCCCAAAAAAACAACGGCCTCGCAGGTGCATAACCCCGAGGCCGTCACAACATCGTCTGCGCGAAAAACGCTACGAAACAGCGCCCACGATCCTCCCCCCGCCCAGGACCTCGTCCCCCCGGTAGAACACCAGCGCCTGGCCCGGCGTAACCGCCTTCTGCGACTCGTCAAAGACCACCTCGCAGCAGTTGTCTGCCAGCAGCCGGACCCGGCACCCCACGGGGTGATGGCGGTAACGGATCTTGCAGGTTGTGGCAAACGCCTCCTCCGACGGCGCGATGATCCAATTGACCTCGGTGGCCCGCAGCCCTCGGGCAAAGACCTGTGTCTGCTCCCCCACCACGACCCTGTTCCGCACCGTGTCGATCCCCACCACGTACAGCGGCTCGCTCCAGGCGATGCCCAGTCCCTTGCGCTGGCCGATGGTGTAGCGGTGCGTTCCCCGGTGCCGCCCCAGCACCCGGCCGTCCACGTGGACTATATCGCCGGGAACGGCCGTCACGGCGCCGTCTCCCTCCAGGAACGCCACATAGTCGTCGCCGGGGATGAAGCACACCTCCTGGCTGTCACTCTTCTCCGCCACCGGCAGGCCCAGCTCCCGCGCCATACGGCGCACCTCATCCTTACTCTCCACCTCCCCCAGGGGAAACACGACCTCCCTCAGGCGTTCCTGGGTCAGGGTGTAGAGGAAATAGGACTGGTCCTTGCGGATGTTGCGCGCCGTGCGCAGGTGGCACGTGCCGTCCGGGTCGCTGGTCGTTCTCACGTAGTGGCCGGTTGCCAGCAGATCGGCGCCCAGTTCCCGCGCCCGGTCCAGCAGCAGCCCGAACTTGACGTAACGGTTGCAGCGGACGCAGGGGTTGGGGGTATGGCCGCGGCGGTACTCGTCGATGAAATCCGCGATGATCAACCGGCAAAAGTCCGGCTCGAAGTCCACCACATGATGGGGGATGCCCAGATGGCGGGCCACAACTGCCGCATCGTGGGCAGCCGAGCCCGCGCCCTCCGTGTGGGGCGCAAACAGCCGCATGGTGATGCCGATCACCTCGTGCCCCTGTTGCTTGAGCAGGGCAGCGGTAACCGAAGAGTCCACACCGCCGCTCATGGCTACTGCGATCTTCATGCTTCCTCTCCCAAAATTATCCGCACCACCTGGTTGGCCTGGTGTCCGGCGGCGATGCCCACCCGCGGCGCCATCAGCCCGCTCCCCGGCCTGGCCTCCGACACGCCGTCCCCCACCAGGAAGAGCCTGCCGGATACCTGGCGGGTTACAATGGCGTTGTTCGGGCCAAAGCCGGCCAGGCCCGAGGCAGCCACAATACGGGCACCGGGCATACGGTCGAGTACCGTCTCCACCAGCATGGCCTTCATGTCTGCGCGATCGAATGCCTCCACCACGACGGTGCAGTCGTTGAAAATAACGGGAATGTTGTCCGGTCCCAGCAGCACCCGATGCGCCTCGATCGCCACATAGGGGTTGATGCGGGCCAGGTTGGCGGCCAGGGCATCCACCTTGAACTGGCCGATCTGGTCCACGAAATACTGCTGGCGGTTCAGGTTGGAGGGCTCCACCACGTCGAAGTCGGCGATGACCAGCCGCCCCACTCCCACCCGGGCCAGGGCCACGGCCACGGCCGAACCCAGCCCCCCCACGCCGGCGATACCCACTACAGCCCCTTTGAGCCGGCCATGCACGCCCGGTGTGTGGCGGGCGGCCATCAGGCACTCCAGTTCGTCTGCTGCGGGCTGCTCGCCTCGCCGGATCAGGCAGAGTGTATCCCCGTCCCGGACCATGGTGTCGGGGGGTGCGGGAAAACCGTTCAGGATCAGCACGTCGGCGCCCGGCTTGAA
>DATBXI010000011.1:0-5009 GCA_036514355.1 Desulfuromonadaceae bacterium | reverse complement strand
GAGCACCTTATTGGCGGTATTCAGCCGCTCGATCTCCAGGGCGAGCGCCGCATCGGGCGGCTCCTGCGTTGGAGGCGACGATACCAGGGCCTCGTTGAGCCGGGCATGGAGATGGTCGCACTCCATCAGAAGCGCCCGGTTCTGCTCCTCCGCATCCTGCAGCCGTGCCGCTGTTTCGTTGGTAGCGCCCAGTGCCCGCTCCAGTTCTCCCCGCGTCCGGTCGTGTCCTGTGCGGGTGTCATCCAGCCGGGCCGAGAGCGCGTCATTGGCGGCATTCAGCCGCTCGATCTCCAGGGCGAGCGCCGCATCGGGCGGCTCCTGCGCCGGCGGCGGAGATGCCAGGGCCTCGTTGAGCCGGGCATGGAGGTGGTCACACTCCGTCAGCAGCGCCCGGTTCTGCTCCTCCGCATCCTGCAGCCGTGCCGTGGTTGCACTGACCTCCTCGCGCAGCTCGGCCAGCTCTTTCCGCACGGCCCGCTCCCGCTTTTTGGCCGTGGCCTCGGCCTCGATCCGCTGCCTGGTCTCGGACTTCAGGTCGCTCTCGGCCTTGTGCAGGCTGGCCTCGGTCTCTTTGGCGCGCGCCTCTGACGCGGCGGTCCGTGTGCGTTCCTCCTCCAGCGCCGCCTCAAGCCGCTTGATCTCGTCCTTGGTAACTGTCTCGCTCTCCCGGTGGCGGGCCGTTTCCCGGTCCAGGGTCTCTTTCGCCGCCAGCCGCGCCTCGGCGGTAGTCGTGAGTTCGGCACCGAGCCGGTCCAGTTCCCGCAACCTGTCGTCGGCCGTTTGCCGGTACTGGGCCACGGCCTGCTCGGCTGTTGCGCATGCGGCCTGGGCCTGCTCCAGTTGTGCCGTCAGGTCGGCAATGGTCTGTCCGGCAATCGCCTCGGCCTCCGATTTCTCGCGGCTCAGGCCCTCAAAGGCCGTTTGCAGGGCGGACAGCTCCGCGGCACGCTGGGGATTTTCCGCCTGGCAGCTCTCGGCAGGGGCGGGTTTCGAAGGCGCGGGTGCTTTCGGGGGCGGAGGGGTTTTCGCCGGGGCCGCGGCGGCCTTGGTTTGGTTCGGCTTCTCCGGGGCAGGTTTGGGCGGGATGGAGGCGGCGCGGGGGCGTTCGGCGGGGCGCATGATGCGCAGGTTGCGGATAATCACCTGCCGCATGGCAACCCCGTAATCGATGTTGATCTTTTGCAGGGAAAACCCCTGGGCGGCGACGAATTCGCGGGCCTCAGTCAGCAGGTGCTCGCATGCAGCCGTATCCTTGGCATCGCAACTGGAGGTGAAGATGGAGGGGCGCCTGGTCACCGTATCCAGGATGGCGACGTATGCCAGCAGCAGCGTGTCCTTGCGGCCGGTGCAGAGATATGCCTCGCAGGGGTGGCCGTCGTACCGGGGGTCGGGCGGTATGGCGGGCTGGGCGGAGCGATGGATCTCGATGATGTCGGAGTCATCGATGTCGATGTGAGTGAGGGTTGTGGACAGTGCGAGCGTCATTGCCGCGTCTCCGCCTAACTGGATTCGGCCTGTGGCGGCTGGATGGCCGCGTCATTGTCAATCCTGCGCGCTCCCACGTACCGGCGCGGGGTGCGGAAAAAAGAACAGCCGGGTGCCGTCTATCCTCGTGGACATTTCGGCAACCCGGCTGTCTGCTTGAGACCCGTGGGCTTTCCGCCCCACCCTCACGGGTGGTTTAGTATTGTCGTGTATCGTCTGATGATTTTTTTGTTTACGCTATCACTTATGGCTATTACCTGTCAATCAATACCATCCGGAGCAGCGGCCGTCCAGCCGGTTTACGCGCCGCTCGGGCGGTTGTTGAGAAGCATCCGGCCGGGCCGGCGGCCATGATATAATAAGGTAAAAGCCTGGGGAACGCCGACGAGTACACGGTTTCGCGGCGATGCGGGCTTGGGGAGACAGTCATGAAAGCCTTGATACTGAGTGCGGATAATTTTGAGGATTCCGAGCTTCTGGTTCCCTATTACCGGTTGCAGGAAGCCGGCTACAGCGTTGTGGTCAGCTCCGTCAGGCGGGGCGCCATCCACGGCATGCATGGGTACGAGGTAAAGGTGGAAAAGGCGTTCAGTGAGGTCGATCCCACGGAATACAGCGTGCTGATACTGCCGGGGGGCAAGGCTCCGGCGGCGATCCGCCACGACCCGAAGGTCCAGGAGATCGCCCGCCACTTCATGACAAGCGGCAAACCGGTCGGCGCCATCTGCCATGGCCCCCAGACGTTGATCTCTGCGGGGTTGCTCACGGGGCGCCGGGTCACCTGCTACCGGACGGTCGCAAAGGAGATGCAGGAAAGCGGCGCCTTGTATGCGGATCGGGAGGTGGTGGTGGACGGCAAGCTGGTTACGTCCCGGGAACCGGTGGACCTGCCGGCATTCATGCGCGAAGTGATGCGCCTGTTGCCGCACCTCGGTGCCGTGGCGCCGGATGCATACTGGTGTGAAGGCAGCTCCATGCCGCTCGCTGCGGGGGAGAAGAAGCGCATCTGAGGCGGTGGGCCGTCGTTACTCCGGGGCGGGGGGTGCGGGGCGACGGGTGCCGGCCCACGCACGGTAGCGGGGCATGTAATCGTCCAGGACCTTCCGGGTGTCCAGCTGAAGGAAACGGGTGTACTCGATGAGGTAGCTGCGAAGATATACCTCGGCGGGAAAGGAGTCGAAGCATTCGTTCTCAATGGCGTCCAGGTACTGCGGTTGGATGCGGGTGATGCTGAACATGTCGTCCAGTTCGACGTTCATGCGTTCTCGGATACTCTTGAGGGCTGCACCGCTGAAGCCGGCGATATCCTCGATCCATGCGCGCACGTCGGCGTCCATGCGCGCGGTGGGGGGCGTGACGATGGGTTTTTGGTTCTCCAGCAGCAGGGTGAGCTTTTCATGGGCATCGTCGAGGCGGGAGAGATAGTCCTGCCGGAGTTCTGGGGAAAAGTCGCCGTGCAGGGCGGTCAGTTCGATGGCCTCGCCGGAATAGAGCGCCCGGAGATACGCGTAATTCCGGTGTATCGCCTCGATCCCGGCTTCCGGGGGGAGTTCGAGCAGGTCGAAATACTTATGAAAGGCTTCCATTGAGGAGGTCCTTCTGGACGGAGAGCGGGGTTCCGGCGACGATGTTGTCGGTCAGCGCCTTGATCTCCGTGGTCACGGGTGAAAGCCGGTTGGCGAGCATGAAGGGCTCCCGGGCATTGATGTTCTTCTGCACCGCCTCGTCGTGCCGGGCAAAGCCCGCGTAAACCACGGGTAACCCCAGAACATTCATGCAGATGCTCTTCAGGTTCTCCCCCACCAGGATGTCCCGGTGGTTTCGTACCTGGTTGATGACGATATGCATCACAAAGCCCGACATCTCGCGTTCGAAGATATCCCGGACATGGTCGGAACCTTCCTTGAGATGCTGGATGAGGTCCTTTAGGGTGCTGATGCCGTACGCGGCCCGGTTTTTCCAGGTTTCCTGAATGGAGGCATTGAGGTCGTAGGTCTTGAAGAGGGATTTCAGCTTTCGGAAATAGGCGCTTTTGATGAATTGATACATGTTCTCCAGGGCGGTCACTTCGGGCGCGGTCACCACGATCATCCGGTCGGCGAGCAGGAAGGTGTCCAGGGTGTTGATATGGGTGCCTGCGCCCAGATCCACGAGGATGGTGTCGGCGTCCAGGCCGCGGATGTGGCGGAACAGCTTTTGTTTCTGCGAATGATTGATGCTCTCCGAGTCAAGGGAGCCGATGGAGCCGGTGATCATCCCCAGGTTGGGGATGCCGCTGGGTACGACGATGTCGGGGAGGGGGATCTTTTTGTCGAAAAAGTCGGTGAGCGAGTGGCGGGGCTTGGTCAGGCCGAAGAAGCTGTGCAGGTTGGCGCCCCCCAGATCCGCATCCAGGAGGATGGTTCGGCGCCCCTTTTGGGCCAGGTAGGTGCCCATGCTGCTGGTGAGGAAGCTTTTGCCCGTGCCACCTTTGCCCCCGCCGACAGCCCAAATCGTGCCCTGTTTCCCGGAATGTTCCATAGGCTCCCACATGGTCGGCAGATGGTATGGGTTCGACCACAATCCCCAGTGATCCCCACTATATACCTGTTTTTCGAAAATGTGAATCCGCCAATTTATGAAACCAGACCTTTGAGGTTTAAAAAACCTCAAAGGTCTCAGATACCCATAATGATCAATGCTCCGGCACGGCGTGGCCCTCCTGCGCCGGCAGGCGGATGAACTGGGCCAGGATCAGTGATACCACCCCCAGTGCGGCGCCCGCCTGGAAGGGGATGCGGTAGTCGATCATCCAGAGGAAGCCCCCCAGGGCCGGGAGAAACACGGCAGCCACGTGATTGATGGTGAAGCCCACCGCCGAGGTGGGGGCTATGTCCTGGGGATCGGCGATCTTCTGGAAATAGGTGCGGATGGCCACGGCAAAGTTGAACAGGATGTAGTCGATGATGTACATGGTGGCCACCATCCCCTTGGAGCGGGCATAGGCGTAGGTGAGGAACACCGCCACCACGCCGATGTATTCGATGCTGCAGAGCAGCCGCTCGCCGAAGGCGTTGATGGCCCGGCCGATGAGCGGGTTGACGAACCAGTTGATGGCGTTGTTGATGATGAAGAGGACGGTCATCTCCCGCACGGAGAAGTGGAAGATCTTTACCAGCAGGAACATGGAGAAGACCATGAATATCTGCCGCCGGGCGCCGGACATGAAGGTCAGGGCGTAGTAGAGCCAGTAGCGCCGCTTCAGGAACATCCGCAGCCGCTGGGGCGGGATGCTGGCATGGGTTGGGTCCTGGAACAGGGCCCATATACCCAGGCAGAACACCACTCCGCCCAGTACCAGGAACATCCCCCGGTATCCCATGAAGCTACCCAGGCACCAGATGATGGCGGCGGAGACGATGCTGGAGATGGCCGCCATGCTGCGCAGCCTGCCCATCACCAGCGGCGACAGGTGGGTGGAGAAGTACTGCAGGGTGAGGGACTGGTTGGTGGTCTCGTAGTAGTGGAAGCCGAAGCTCATGACC
>DATBXI010000010.1:0-3780 GCA_036514355.1 Desulfuromonadaceae bacterium | reverse complement strand
ATCCCGCCGCAGTTTAGCGCCGCCTCCATTTTTTCCGACGGACTGGCAACCGTCTATGTCAATGGCAAGGACGGCTTTATCGACACCACAGGAAAGATTGCCATCCCTCCCAACTTTGACAAGGCATCTCTTTTCCTGAATGGCAGGGCTGCGGTGCAGAAGGGCGGCAAGTGGGGCTATATCGATCAGACCGGGAAAGAGGTTACGGGATTTGACTACCTGTCCACCTTCGCGTTTACCGAGGGGCTGGCGGCCGTGGTCGTGGCCAAGGGAGACGGCGCCAAGGCGGGGTATATCGATGAGAAGGGCTCCTATGTTATCAAGCCCCAGTTTGATGACGCCTCCCAGTTTTCCGAAGGCCATGCCGCTGTAAAGATCGATTCCAAGCGCGGCTACATAGACAAGTCCGGCAAGATAGTGATCCCGGAACAATTTTACGAAGCAGCCATGTTTCACGACGGGCTTGCCATGATCAAGATTAACGGCAAATTCGGGCTGGTCGGGTATATCGATCACACCGGCGCAACGGTTATTCCCCCACAATACAGCGAAGGCACGAACTTCAATGACGGCGTTGCTGCGGTAAAAAAGAAGGACAGCTGGCAATTGATCGACCGTACCGGGAAACCGATTATCGACAAGGAATTCCCTTCACCAACCATCTTTACCGAGGGCTTGGCACCGATGATGGTCAAGGGCAAGGTCGGGTATATGGACAAGAAGGGGACCATGGTGATCAAGCCGCAGTTCGATGCCGGCTCCATATTCGTCAATGGTCTTGCGCCGGTCAAGGTTGGTGAGAAATGCGGATTTATCAACAAGGCAGGGAAAATGGTCATTGAGGCCAGATTCGAGTGGGACCAGCGTGCCATTGACCAGTATACCCATTACTACACCCATTTTGCTCCCGTACCTGCCCCGGCAGGGAAATAGACGGGACTGGCCCTGGGGTTTGCAGCGTGATTTAGTATCTCGCGCCCCTCGCCGCTTCCTGACAATAACGAGGTCTCCAGCCCGTGACTGAATTCAATCACTATCTGACCCATCTTTTGCAGCAATCGCCAGGATTGGGCGTTGCCATCATGATGAACAATTATTTCCACGACATGGCCACCGGCCTGTTGGTGGGGAGCGGTTTTGCGCTGCATGCGATCATGCGCATTCAGGCATCCATGGGCAGCTCCGAGGCGACCCTCTTCTTCCTGAAAACGAACAACCATATGAAGAAACTCTTCAAGTTCGCCCTCTGGTGGGTCATTCTCGGCGGCGTTCCGCGTACCATCTTCTATACCAGCTTCGAGTGGGCCAATGCGGCCGATAAGCTGCAAGTTCCGGCCTTGGCGGTGAAGCATGTCATGATGTTCACTGCGGTGGTCTGGGGGATTTATGCCTGGCGGCGCATGCAGAGGAAGGTTGAGCTGCTCAAGGCATCGCTGCCGGTGGAGATGTGTGAAGCCCTGATGAGGGATGAGAGATGAGGTGCCCGTTGGTTCCTCATCTCTCATCCCTCATCTCTCATAGGTCTTAAGGCATGCTCTTCCGCGTCCTCAAAAATTCGTTCCTCAAGCGCCCCAAGTCAGTGTTCCTGATATTCCTGTCGATTATGATGGGCGCTGCGGTGGCTACCGCATTTCTCGGCATTGCCGGCGAAGTTTCCCACAAGATGGCCCTGGAACTGCGCAACTATGGTGCCAACATCCTGCTCGAACCGTCTGCCGTTGAGGGAGGCGGTTTTTTGCGTGAGGAAGACCTTCCGAAGATCAAGACGGTGTTCTGGAAGTACAACATCACCGGATTTACCCCCTACCTGTTCGGAGTCGCAGAATTGACAGCAGGGGGGAAGAAGGAGCGGGGGGTCGTTTCAGGGACATGGTTTGCCAAGCAGCTTGAGGTGCCGGGAGAGGGAACGTCTGTTCAGGGGATACAGGGCATCGCCCCCTGGTGGGAGGTAAAAGGACGATGGCCCGAGGATGCTGCCGAGGCAATGATGGGCGCGGCACTGGCCAGACGGCTGAATATTGCTTCCGGTGGCGATGTCGCCGTGCGTGTGCGGGGACGGAGTCAGCAGTTCCGGGTTGTCGGCATCGTCGCCACCGGCGGCTATGAAGAGGAACAGTTGTTCGCGCCCCTGGTGACCGTCCAGTCGCTGCTCCAGCAGCAAGGAAAGGTTTCCCGTGTGCTGGTGAGCGCCCTTACCGTGCCTATGGACGATTTCGGCAGGAAAGATCCGGCCACCATGTCGAAGGACGAGTACGAGAAGTGGTATTGCACGGCGTATGTGACCTCAGTGGCCAAAAATGTGGAAGAGGTCATGGCGGGCAGTCGCGCCAAACCGATATGGCAGATTGCCAGTGCCGAGGGAGCCCTGCTGAAAAAGCTGAACAGCGTGATGCTCCTCCTCACCGTTCTGGCGCTGGGGGCTTCGGCCACCGCCGTCTCCACCAGCCTGATGGCGTCGATGGCGGAGCGGAGTCCGGAAATCGCCTTGATGAAGGCTGTGGGTGCCGATCGATTCCAGATCAGTGCCATCTTTGTTGGAGAGACCTTGATTATCTCCGTCGCAGGTGGAGTTATCGGGTATGTGGTTGGCGACCAGCTTGCCGAGATCATCAGCCGCACGGTCTTCAACTCCACCATCGCATCCCCCCTCTGGCTTTTCCCCACCGCCATACTGTCGGCCTTTATCGTTGCCATTGCCGGCAGTGTGGTGCCGCTGCGTCGGGCGCTTTTGATCGAGCCGGTGCGGGTACTGAAGGGCTAGTTTGATGACGGAAACGAGCGTCCATACGGGGCCAAAGCCTCGCCGAAAGGCCATCTGGCTGAGCATTATGCTCGGTGCAGCCGTACTGGGGCTCGCGACCCTGGCATTTGTTCTGTTCGGCATGCCGGGAATGCTCGTGAAGCATAAGCCCGCATTGGTGTGTGAGGGCAGCACGGGCATGATGACCGGGCAAAAAGCACTTGCGCGGATTCTGCATAAAATGAACGAAGATGCCCAACGGTTGCTTGATGAGGAAGAAATCAGGGACATTGCCTTGTATTACCGCGATTTGAAGAGCGGGGCCTGGGTCGCCATAAACAAGGACAAAAAATTCTATACCGCAAGTCTTATCAAAGTTCCGCTCATGATGGAATGCCTGGAAGCGGTCCAGTCACATCCCGAGCTGTCCAAGAAGTACCTGCCGTTTACCGGCGGTAATGACTGGTCCTCGAGGCAGAATATCAAGCCCAAGAAATCGCTTGAGCCCGGCAAAGCGTATTCATTGGATGACTTACTGTTCCGAATGATCGCCTATTCGGACAACAATGCGATGCAAGTGTTACTTGAAGAATTCCCCAGCGACAATCTGTACCATTTCCTTGCGGATCATAACGCAGACTTCGATGATGACGATAATGACATTAAAATGTCTCTCGGCACCTATTCCCGGTTCTTCGAGGACCTGTATGACAAGTCATATCTCAACACGGCCATGTCTAAGAAAGCCCTTTCCTATCTGGCTGCGGAAGACTTTCCACAAGGCATGCATGCCGCTGTGCCACCTAACGTTGCGGTAGAAAGCAAGTTCGGAGAGCGGATCGTGAAGGATACGAAAGGTACGGTTGTAAACACGCAATTGCATGAGGTAGGCATTGTGCTGGGCGACGACCATCCATTCCTCCTCGGCATCATGACCAGTGGCGATAATCTGACGGTGCTTGAAAAAGTCATCCGGGAGATCTCCCACGACGTCTACGAAGAGGCCGAACACACTGCCAATTCCACCAAGAATCAAACGG
>DATBXI010000009.1:0-10617 GCA_036514355.1 Desulfuromonadaceae bacterium | reverse complement strand
GACGTGCGCGACCCGCACGCCATGGCCTATCTTATCCAGGGGCAGGATTATCTGTTCAACCTGGCCGGCCAGACCAGCCACCTCGATTCCATGACCGATCCCCACACCGACCTGGAGATCAATGCCTCCGCCCAGTTGTCCATTCTGGAGTCCTGCCGCAGACATAATCCGGGTATAAAAGTCGTCTTCGCCAGTACCCGCCAGCTCTACGGCAAGCCGGAGTATCTTCCCGTTGACGAAAAACACCCCGTCAAGCCGGTGGACGTCAACGGCATCAACAAGCTGGCGGGTGAATGGTATCACCTGCTGTACAACAACGTGTATCAGATCCGCGCCTGTGCACTCCGCCTCACCAACACCTACGGGCCGGGGATGCGGGTAAAGGATGCCCGGCAGACGTTCCTCGGGATATGGATTCGCAACCTGATCGAGGGGAAGCCGCTGCAGGTATTCGGTGATGGGCTGCAGATGCGTGACTTCAACCACGTGGATGACGTGGTCGATGCCCTGCTGCTGGCGGCGCTCGATCCGAAGGCGGACGGCGAAGTCTATAACCTGGGGAGCACTGAATACATTACCCTGAGGGATCTTGCCGGCCTGATGGTGGAAATCCATGGACGTGGTACGTATGAGGTGATCCCCTTTCCGCCGGAGCGCAAGTCGATCGATATTGGCGACTATTACAGCGATTACGCCAAAATAAAGCGCGCACTCGGTTGGGAACCGCGGGTGTCACTGCGGGAAGGCATCAGGAACGCCCTCGGTTATTATGGCGTTAACGGCAGCCATTATTGGGAGCAGGGCCAATGATCCCCATGAACGATTTTCGCTCCGAGCCGGAAGAACTCGTTCAACAGGAGCTCGCCGCCGTGGAGAGGGTGCTGCGCTCGGGTTGGTACGTCCTGGGGAGTGAAGTGCAGAGTTTCGAGACGAGTTGGGCGGCCCGTTGCGGCGTGGGTGCTGCGGTCGGCGTCGGCAACGGCATGGATGCCATCGAGATCGGTCTGCGCGCCCTGGGCATCGGCAAAGGGGACCAGGTCATCACAACCCCCATGACCGCTTTCGCCACAACCCTGGCGATCATGCGGGCCGGCGCCGAACCGGTCTTTGCCGACATCGACCCGGATACCGCGCTTCTGGACCCGGCCAGTGTCGAGCGCTGCATAACTCCGCGCACCAGGGCGCTCCTGCTGGTCCATCTGTACGGCCAGGTCCGTGCCATGGAGCGGTGGGCCCTGCTCTGCAAGCAGGCCGGGATACATCTCCTGGAGGATTGCGCCCAATCCCATGCGGCCAGGTGGAGCGGCAAGGTTGCCGGCTCGTTCGGTGCATGGGGGGCGTACAGCTTTTACCCGACCAAAAACCTGGGAGCCGCGGGAGATGGCGGGGCGCTTGTCACCGATGCGGCGGAGCTTGCGGACAAGGCGAGGGTACTGCGCAATTACGGACAGGAGCAGCGCTACCATCATCCCGAAACAGGTCTGAACAGCCGACTGGATGAAGTGCAGGCCGCCATCCTTGCCGTCCGGCTCGGATGGCTTGACACCTTTACCGAACGGCGCAAAGAGATCGCCGCTTCCTATTCCAGCGGGATTTGCAATCCTCTGGTTCAGGTGATGCCGGCGCCCCGTGAGCGGGACAGCCACGTCTATCACCTGTACGTTATCCGGTGCGCGGAACGGGACCGCCTTGCCGGTTATCTCCGGGAACGGGGCATAGCAAGCCTCATCCACTATCCGATCCCGGTCCATCGGCAGCAGCCGTGCAGCGGGGTGATAACCGACCCGCACGGGCTGCCCCATGCCGAACGGCACGCCGCCACCTGTCTCTCCATACCCTGCCATCCCCAGATGAGCCACAGCGATGTGACTGCCGTACTGCAGACGATCAATGCATTCAGATAGCCGCCCCGAACATTTCGTCACGCTGTTCGACAGCAACTTCCTCCCCATGGGGATGGCGCTCCATGCATCGCTGATGAGCCACGGGCAGCCGTTTCACCTCTGGGTCGTCTGCATGGATGAACTGGTGGAGGAGCAGCTGACCCGGATCTCGCTGCCGCACATGACGCTTCTGCCGCTCCGGGAGGTGGAGACCGGGGCGTTGCTGGAAGTGAAGCCGGGGCGCAGCGGCCGTGAATACTGCTGGACGTTGACCCCCTTCACGTTCCAGGCGGTATTCGACCGTGATGAACGCGCTGCACGGGTCACCTACCTGGACGCGGACCTGTTTTTCTTCGATGATCCGCACATACTGCTGCGCGAACTGGATGCGGCGGACAGGCATGTCCTGGTTACCGAGCACGCCTATGCCCCTGAGCACAGCCGCTTTCTCCCGTTGAGCGGACGTTTCTGCGTCCAGTTCCTGACGTTCAGGCGTACCGCAGAGGCGGCACGGGTCATGCGGTGGTGGCAGGAAAAATGCCTGGAGTGGTGCTTCGACAGGCACGAGGGGGACAGGTTCGGGGATCAGAAATATCTGGATGCCTGGCCGGACCTCTTTGCCCATGAGGTGCATATCGTCCGGCAGATGGAAAAAACGCTGGCCCCCTGGAATGTGGCCCATGTGGAGAAAAGCCGGCATGAACGGCTTGCCCCCGTATTCTACCATTTCCAGGGATTACGGTTTGTCACCCCCGATACGGTGCGGCTGTGCAATTTCAACTATACGATCGGCACAGAGGGGTTGCGGCTGTATGACAGGTATCTGGAGGCGCTTCGCAACAGCCGCGCTACGCTGAAAAGGTTCGGCATTGCCCTGCCCTGCACAAACGAGGGAGTGAGCCTTAAAAGGAGAGTCCTGACCATGATCTTGCGGGACCCGCGCATCCGAAAGATCACATGAGACCTGTTCCAATGTATGTCCTGTCCAAAAAATATGGGAGACTGTGCAACAGACTGTTCAATGCCGCGCATCTTCTTGCGCTCGCCATAGAAAGAAAACACACGTTCGTTAATGTTGCGTTCTATGACTATGCAGACTGTTTTCAGGCAACACAGCAAGATATATTGTGCAGGTATCCGGTCCGAAAGGGTTTTATACAAAATTATAAACCTGTAGGGATGGTGCTGTATTACCTGACGTATTGTTTCGCTTGTTTCGTATATTATCTGCCCAGACTCGCCGTCAACGGGTTGCGGTGGCGGACCATCAGAGGCCCGGCCGGGGGTGACGATCTTGTTCTGGATGTGCCTTCCTTTCCTCTGCTGAACGGGCTGCCCGACACGGCCCACGTCATTTTTTTTCAAGGTTGGAATTTACGTGCCCATCACAGCCTGCAAAAACACGGAGACAGGATCCGCGAATACTTTACGCCTTTGCCGCGATATCGGGCCCGTGTAAATGAATTCATTCTCACTGTCAGAGAAGGCTGCGATGTGCTTGTCGGCGTTGTAATCAGGCATGGCGACTACAGGACATGGTTGAACGGCCAATATTTCTACTCCCTGGAAACCTATGCCGCCTTGATGAAGCAAGTTGAGGAGTTATTCGGCGGCAGAAAAACGAAGTTCATCATTTGTTCCGATGAGGAGCAGGACACCACGGTTTTTGCGGCAGCCAAGATGGACTTTTGCTTCCGCAGCGGCCACATGATAGAGAACCTGTATTCACTTGCAGAATGCGATTACATCGTCTCGCCCCCCAGTACCTACGGCATGTGGGCGTCATTTTACGGGAAGGTGCCGCTCTACCTCATCGATGACCCGGCGCAGCGAATCTCGACAACGGATAGTTTCGCGGTTTGCGAGGGGTAACGGCGGTGGATAAGACCCTGCTGAAAATGGGATAACAGGACTGGGGGATGGGGACGCAATCGTTATTTGTTCATCCTCTTCTGGCTGAGTGCGCGCGCCAGATTGCTCTGCGCGTAGCTGTCGTTGGGGTTGATCCGCAGCACCTCCTGAAACTCCCTGATCGCTGCGTCCATATCCCCCTTACTGGCAAAGGCCACCCCGAGATTGCTGTGCGCATCCACGTCGTTGGGGGCCAACCTAAGTATGGCCTGGAATTCGCTGATCGCCCCTTCCAGGTCCCCCTTTCCGGTAAGGGCGACTCCCAGGTTGTTATGCGCGTCCTTGCTCGTGGGACTTACCCGAAGCGCCTCACGGTAGGCCTGGATTGCTGACGCTACGTCCCCCTTCTCGGCAAGGGCGATCCCCAGGTTGAGATACGAATTCAAGTCGTACGGGCTTAGCCGGACAGCTTCCTTAAATTGTCGGATTGCTGCATCCAGGTCTCCTATCCTGACAAGCACGCGTCCCAGATTGTAATAGGCCTTCCAATCATTCGGGCTTATACGGAGTGCTACCTGGAGTTCCCGGATCGCTGACGCCAAATCTCCCTTCCCGGCAAGGGCAATGCCAAGATTGTAATGCAACCGCGCGTCATTGGGGCTTATCCCCAGTGCCACCTGATATTCCCGGATTGCCGCATCCAGTTCTCCCTTCTCGGCAAGGGCAATTCCCAGGTTGTGATGCCCGTCCACAAATAGAGGGTTTATGCGAATCGCCTCCCGCATTGCCTGGATCGCGGCATCCATTTCCCCGTTTTCGACAAGGGCTGCTCCCAGGTTGCCATAGATCAGGTTATTGCCTGAGGTGACCTGAAGGGAGTGCCGGTAGAGGGTAACGCTGTCCCGCCAGTAGCCGATCTGCCGCCAGGTGAGGGCAGCCGATGCGACTATAACCGCACTGGCAAGTACGGTAAGGATCCGCTCGCGGCGCCGCAATCCCTTCGTCATATCCGAAAATCCCCACGCGACTATCATGAAAAGCCCCGTGCCGGGGATGTAACTGAAGCGGTCCGCCATGGACTGATTTCCCACCTGGGTTAGTCCGATGACGGGTACAAGCGTGATGAGGAACCAGAACCACCCCACCGGTACATAGGGACGCTGCCGAGCGACCCGCAACGCTGCAACGGAAATGGAGAGCAGTGCGGCCAATGAGGTGATAACCTGCCAGAGCGGAAGAGACGGGGGAAAAGGATAGAATACGGCGAGATCGAGGGGCCAGATGGTTTTGATGATGTATCGTATATACGCCACCAGGGCGTTTTCCATGCGAAGGCGAAGCGGGAACACCGTAAGGTCGCTCATCGCCCCGAATCTGTACTGGCCGTAGATGGTCACAATACCCGAAAGGAGGGAGCAGGCGAAGAAGGGTATCTTCTCAATGATCAGGGGTGGCAGCCTCCTGCGCAGACGCTGGCTCAGGTTCGGGTGGTCATCCATGCCCTGGAAGCGATTAAGGGGCCAGAAGTCCATCAGGAGCATGACAAGGGGGAGGGTTACGATCATCGGTTTGGACATGAGGCCAAGGATAAATGAAAAGAGCGAAAGAACGTACAGCGCGGGCTTTCGCCGCTTAGTGAATTCGGCATATGCGATGATGGTGAGGAACCAGAACAAGGCGCAGAGCACATCCTTTCGCTCCGCCACCCAGGCGACCGATTCCACGTGCATCGGGTGGAGGGCGAACAGTGCGGCGATGAAGGAACTTTGCCAAAGCGCGCCGGTCATCCGGAAAAGGGTTATGAGAACAAGTAGGGAAGAGAGGGTGTGGATAACAACGTTGGTAAGGTGATGGCCACCTGCCTTCATGCCGAAGAGTTGTACATCCGCCATGTGCGATAGCCAGGTGATCGGGTGCCAGTAAGAATAGTCAAAGGTGGTAAAGGCCCACACAATATTGTTGGTTGTAAAGCCGCCTGCCACATGTGGGTTTTTCGTAACGTAGAGATTATCGTCAAAATTTATAAATTGGAAATGTCCGGCCCGTATATACACTGCAAGCGTAATAACAACCAATGCTATGCCGGCTATAACCAAATGGCGTCGGTCTGTATTTCTGCCAGAATCTGTAGTTTCAAGTCGGGTAGCATCTTCACCACATTCTGTGTTAATAAGTTCTGATTTCAAGGCATAGTCCTTGGTGTAGTACAGGAGTTTTGTAACAGGTTTATTCAATATCACAGTTCCAAATAGGGATAAAGTCAAATATAATAAGGCCTTGATGATGCGGGAGCTTGGGTTCAATGCGTTTGTTGGGTCTGCAAGAAGTGCATTAGCAATCCATTCCCTCCTGATAATCCTTACACATGGCAATTTATCGTAATTTCTGGTATGGAATGGTGTAAAAAGATACCCTAGGATTTGGTCGTCACGCAACGTCTGGAGTACTGCGTTGCCATGGTGCCGATATGTCGCAGCCCCAACAATGCAAAGGTGATGCACCTCAATAGCGTCGGGAATATTCATTATGAAGCTGTCTGTTGTCATACCTGTCTACAACGAGAACCAGACGATCCTGGGACTGTATGAGGCGGTCAGGGCGGTAGATGTCGAGAAGGAGATCATCCTGGTCGACGATTTCTCCACCGACGGGACCCGCGAGATCCTGCGGGGACTGAAGGACGAGGCAACGCAGGTCTATTTCCATGACCGCAACAGGGGAAAGGGGGCTGCGCTCCGCACCGGTTTCCGGTGGGTGACGGGCGATATTATTGTCGTGCAGGATGCGGACCTGGAATACGATCCCCAGCAGTATCCGAAGCTCATCCAGCCGATCCTCGACGGCAAGGCCGATGTGGTCTACGGGTCCCGCTTTGTAACCGGCGATTATCGCCGGGTGCTTTTCTTCTGGCACATGCTTGGAAACAAGTTTCTGACCCTTGTGTCCAATGTCTTCACCAATCTGAATTTGACCGACATGGAAACCTGCTACAAGGCGTTCCGCCGGGAGGTCCTGGAACGAGTCACCCTGGAAGAGAACCGCTTCGGCTTTGAACCGGAATTCACCGCAAAGGTTGCCAGGCAGAGATTTCGTATCTACGAGATAGGTATCTCCTATTCGGGAAGAACGTACAAAGAGGGGAAAAAGATCGGCTGGAAAGATGGCATTTCCGCGTTGCGCTGCATACTCAAGTATAATATTTTTCGCTGATGCCACCCAACGATATGCCCTGCACGTTATCCATCATAACACCGGTTTTCAACGGGGTTCGCTTCATGGAAGGGTGCATCCTGAACGTGATCGGTCAGAACTGCCCCGATGCCGAGCATATTATCATCGACGGCGGCTCCACCGACGGCACCGTCGAGGTGATCAAGCGCTATGCCCGGGAATATCCGCACATCCGCTGGGTGTCAGAGAGGGACCGGGGGCAGTCGGACGCCATGAACAAAGGCATCACCATGGCAGCCGGGGAGATACTGGGTTTTTTGAATGTGGATGATTACTATGAACCGGGCACGCTACGCGAAGTTCTGACCCTGTTCGGGACGTTGCCCAAACCGGCCCTGCTGGTGGGAAATTGCAGCGTATGGGACGACGGCGACAACCTCCTGGGTATCAGTACGCCTTCCAAAATCAGTTTCCTGAATCTGCTGTGTGCACGATTCATGAATGCCTTTCCCATGAACCCGTCGTCCTATTTCTACCATAAGGCGTTGCATGACATAATTGGCCCGTATGATGTCGAAGAACACTTCGGGATGGATGTGCATTTCATTTTCCGGGCGGTCCAGGCCGCACATGTGTGCTATGTGGACAGACCATGGGGAAACTTACGGTATTTTCCCGGCACCAAAACGTACGGGGATGTGGAAAGCGGCCAGAACAGAATTCGGGTCGGGGCTATTATAGCGTCCTACAGAAAACAGGCGCCGTTTTTGTACCGGATGTATTCGACGGCCTATGTAACGCTTGTGAAAATGTATAAATTTTGTCAAAACACGTTGAAACGTACGGTTTGATGGGGAGAGGGCGCGTGGGGCTGTTTGAAGCTGACTGGATAAAGCGGGAGGCGTTGCGGATCAATCGTCTCCTTGACTTGTTGCATACCTTGAACCTCGTTGTCATCACCAAAGAGGACCTGATCAGGTTTCGCGGCGCAGGGTACCGCCAGAACATCCTGTTCGGCCAGGAAGGGCACGATCTCATTGGTGACATGCTGCTCCGGAAGGAGCCGTTCATGGTCTCCCGGCTCGGAGCGGTGGAATTGGCGAGCCTGCGGTTTTATGTGGAGAACAGGGGTGCAGCGGGGAAGAGGGGGTACAGCAGAAAAATAAGATCGACCATGGTCAATAACGCCGGATTTTTCCCGGCCGACAACGGCTCTCTCGACGCGTTTGCGGAGATGTACCTGGACCGTTTGCAGCAGGCCGACGTCATGGGGGTCTGGTTCAATCAATATGAGGATGTCATCTGCAACGGGTGGTGCAGGGATGCCAAGCTGGTCGATCTCGACTGCCTCGAACCGTTCCGCTTTCACAATCCATGGAGCGCCAGGTTGGCAGGGCGGAAGGTGCTGGTCGTCCACCCCTTTGCCGAGTCCATACGGCAACAGTACACGGAGAAGCGGCGGCTCCTCTTTGCGGTTCCCGAGGTGCTGCCCGATTTTGACCTGAAAACGCTTGCGGCGGTGCAGTCGATTGCCGGTTCAGCGGTGGAGTTTGCCACATGGTTCGATGCGTACCGTCACATGTGCGATGAAATGGCGCGAATGGATTTCGATGTCTGCCTTATCGGTGCGGGGGCGTATGGTCTTCCGCTGGCCTCTTTTGCCAAACAGCTGGGGAAACAGGCGATTCATCTCGGCGGGGTGACCCAGATCCTGTTCGGCATAAAAGGGAGGAGATGGGAGCGGGAGTATGCGGACAGCACGGCACAGCTGTTCAATGAACACTGGGTACGCCCCCTGCCGTCGGAAACGCCCGCACATACGGCGAGAGTGGACAAGGGATGCTATTGGTGATGATGGGGATCGTTAATGGCCTTACCTGATGGGTTCCAACATACGTTTTATGAAAATGGCATCCCTCCGGAAGTCGGGCGCTTCCTCGAAAAGCGGTACCAGAGCCCGTTCAGCGTTCCAGAGTATTTCGAGACAGTTCGGGGCATGCGCAGCCTCAATGCAGTGGACATTACCCATGGGGAATCCGGACTCCGGCATGTCATGGCATATGCCGTCTCCGGCAGGGAAATAACGGTAGCAAACGAGCTCGTTGCAATTGATCAGGATTACCTGCACTATTTTGCCGCCGCGGTGTTTGACAGGTACCCGGCCGTTACCACGGTGAATTTCAATTGCCTGAAAGGCCAGCCGGCAGACATTCATTACCCCTGGCGGTGCTGGAAGACCTCCCATGACATCGCCATACAGTTGCCCCGAAGCTTCGACGCCTATCATGCAAAGCTGGGGATGCGGACGCGAAAACATATCAAATATTATATAAACAGGCTGCGCAGGGACTACGGTGACTTCACGTTTCAGGTCACCGGGACCCATGAAATAGACCCGTCCGTGATCGGCAGGATCATGGAAATGAACCGGTTGCGCATGAAGGGCAAAAGCATACGGTCCGGGTATGACAGGGCATATGGCGCCAAAATCGAAGAATTCTGCCGGCACTACGGATTGATCAGCACGGTGAGCATCCAGGGCAAGGTAGTAGCGGGAGCCATCTGCTATGAGGTGGGCAACGAGGCCTATCTGGAGGCGATTTCCCATGACCCCGCATACGACAGATGTAATGTGGGCCAGGTCTGTCTCTACCTGACAATCAACCATATGATCGAGAAAGGCAGAGATGCCTTTCACATGCTGTGGGGCGAAAACGAGTATAAATACAGATTTCTCGGGGTAAAACAGGAGCTTTATTTCATATCCCTGTATCGGTCATACAGGCATAAGCTTTTTGCTGCCCCTAAAGCAGCAAAACATGCCTGCTCCCAGGCAGTCAGGCAACTGGAGTATATGACGCGGAAATATATCATCAACCGGTGCAGACGATGAACCCTGCAAGACGCCATACAGCCGTCATTACCGAGAATCCATGCCTGCATCCCGGCCATCTGCTGCAGCGTACGATCCATGAGGGGCTTTTCCAAAGGTTTTACGGAAGCGATGCCAGCCTGTTTTATTTCGGCAGGGGTGCTCTGTGGCATGCGATACAATCGCTGCACCTCCCCTCCTCGGCGGTTGTGCTAGTGCCTGCCTATCACTGCGGGGTGGAGATCGAGGCGGTGTCCATGGCGGGCGTACGGCTTCGCTATTATGACGTCCAGGAAGATTTTTCCATCAGCTTGACCGACCTGGAAAGCAAGGTTGACGCCGATACCAGAGCACTTTTGCTGATCCACTATTTCGGTTTTCCCCAGCCAGTCGAGGCAATCAGGGACATGTGCGCCACGCATAATGTCCTGCTCGTTGAAGATTGCTCCCAGGCGTTGTTCTCCTCCTGGCAGGGAAAGCCGCTCGGAACGTTCGGGGACATGGCCGTCTTCAGCCAAAGGAAGACTCTGCCCCTTCCCGATGGGGGTGCCCTCTTGGTCAATAATGCCGAACTGGCGCCGGGACCTCCGGAACATACACCGAGTAACTACGTTGCCATCAAAAAGACCTTGGGCATGCTGTTTCGATCCACGTTTAATCTGAACCCCCGCGATGGGCTGCCCTATCCCTTTGAACGCATGGCGGGGATCATCAATTGCCGCATCACGCGCACTGCCGGTACGAGATACAGCACCGGCATGGAAATCGACAGGGACAGGTGCAGCCTCGCCATGTCCGGCATTGCACGGCAGATTATGGACCGCACACGCATCGAACGGG
>DATBXI010000008.1:0-9542 GCA_036514355.1 Desulfuromonadaceae bacterium | reverse complement strand
GGAAACCTCCGTTCCGTGCAAAAGGGGTTTGAAAAGGTCGGCGCGGAGGCGGTGGTCAGCGCAGACCCGCGGGTGGTCCTGGAGGCCGACCGGGTAGTGCTGCCCGGCGTGGGGGCCTTTGCCGACTGCATGGCCAACCTGGAGCAGGGCGGCTTTGTGGAGCCGATCCTGCGGATCATCGCCCAGGGGCGGCCGTTTCTGGGCATCTGCCTGGGGCTGCAGCTGCTGTTCACCGAGAGTGAGGAGTTCGGCACGCATCAAGGGCTGAACGTGATCCCCGGCCGGGTGCGGCGCTTTCCCGAAGGCATGGCCGCAGCAGGCGAGACCTTGAAGGTGCCGCACATGGGCTGGAACCAGATCGGCATCCGCAGGCGGCCGCCGGCCTTCGCAGGGATCGACGACGGCGCCAACGTCTACTTTGTCCACTCCTACTACGTGGAGCCGGAGGACGAGACGGTAATCGCCACCACCACCGGCTACGGCATCGACTTCTGCTCGGCGATCTGGAAGGACAACATCGTCGCCACCCAGTTCCACCCGGAGAAATCCCAGGACGTGGGGCTGCGCATCCTGAAGAACTTCGCCGGAATGAACTGAAAATCTTAACATCTGCCACAGAGACACAGAGACACGGAGAAAAGCGGGAGAAAATCATTTTGGGGTCACGTCAAAACCGTTTTGTTTTACCCTAAGATTTACTCTTTTCAGCTTCTGGTTTTCTCCGTGAATCTCTGTGTCTCTGTGTCTCTGTGGCAGGTGTTTATGTTTATCAATGAAAGGCATCCATGATAGTCATACCCGCAATTGATCTGAAAGAAGGTAAGTGCGTCCGCCTCGAACAGGGGCTGATGGACAAGGATACGGTCTTCAACGACGACCCGGCCGCCCAGGCTCGGGAATGGCAGGCACAGGGGGCCGAACTGCTCCATATCGTCGACCTGGACGGCGCCTTTGCCGGAGAGCCGCGCAACAAGGCCGCCATCGAGGCCATCGTCACGGCCATCTCCATCCCTGCCCAGCTGGGGGGGGGCATCCGCGACCTGGTCACCATCGAAGCCTATTTGAAACTGGGGTTGTCACGGGTGATCATCGGCACGGCGGCCCAGCGCAATCCCGAACTGGTGCGGGAGGCCTGCGCCCTATTCCCCGGCAGGATCGTGGTCGGCATCGATGCCAAGAACGGCATGGTGGCGGTGCAGGGATGGGGCGAGGTGACCGACGTCACGGCCGTGGATCTGGCCAAGCGGTTCGAGGGTTTCGGCGTATCGGCCATCATCTACACGGACATCAGCCGCGACGGCATGCTGCAGGGACCGAACCTCGAGGCAACCAAGGCCCTGGCCGAGGCGATCTCGATCCCGGTCATCGCTTCGGGCGGGGTATCGTCGCTCAAAGATATCGAGAACCTGATGACCATCGAAGGGAGCGGCGTAAGCGGCGTGATCACCGGAAAGGCTGTCTATACCGGGGCAATCAGGCTGGCCGAGGCAGTTGCGCTGACAAAGAAAGACAGATAGAGATAGAGAATGAGATAGAGGTTCGGCCCAAGCGCCTTTTCTTTATCTCATCTCTACCTCTGTCTGTGAATTCGGAGAATTCACATGCTGACGAAACGCATAATTCCCTGCCTGGATGTCAAGGGAGGCCGCGTCGTAAAGGGGGTGCAGTTCCTGGAACTGCGCGATGCCGGCGACCCGGTGGAGATCGCCGAGATCTACGACCGCCAGGGAGCCGACGAGTTGACCTTCCTGGACATCACCGCCTCCAGCGACGAACGCGCCATCATCATCGACGTGGTACGCCGCACCGCCGAACGGGTCTTCATGCCGCTCACCGTGGGCGGGGGCATCCGGACGGTGGGGGACATCCGGGCGCTGCTCAACGCCGGTGCCGACAAGACCTCCATCAATACCGCGGCCGTGCACCGACCGGAATTCGTCAAGGAGGCGGCTGAACGCTTCGGCTCCCAGTGCACGGTGGTGGCCATCGACGCCCGCCGCGTGCCGGGGGAGCGGCGGTGGGAGGTCTACACCCACGGCGGTCGGAAGCCGACCGGCATCGACGCCGTGGAATGGGCCGTCCGGATGGAAGCGTACGGCGCCGGCGAGATCCTGCTCACCAGCATGGACCGGGACGGCACCAAGGACGGCTACGACCTGGAACTGACCCGCGCCGTGGTGGATGCGGCCTCGATCCCGGTGATCGCCTCGGGCGGGGTGGGGAACCTGGAACACCTCTACGACGGTTTCACCAAGGCCGGCGCCAGCGCTTGCCTGGCTGCCTCCATCTTCCACTACCGGGAGCACACCATTGCCGAGGCAAAGCAGTATCTGAAGGACAAGGGGGTACCGGTTCGCCTATGAATGAACAGGACCACATCATCGACGCCATCTATCGGGTCATCCTCGACCGCAAGGCGAATCCGTCGGAGACGTCCTATACCGCCTCCCTGATGCACAAGGGGCTCGACAAGATCCTTAAGAAGGTCGGCGAAGAGGCCACAGAGGTCGTGATCGCCGCCAAAGGGGGGAAACGGGAGGAGATCGTCTATGAATCGGCGGACCTCATCTTTCACCTGCTGGTCCTGCTGGGGCAGTGCGATATCCCGCCGGAAGAGGTGTACGCCGAACTGCGGCGCCGTTTCGGCACGTCCGGCATAGAGGAGAAAAACGCCCGGGCCTGAAACAGCCGACGTACCCCTGACAGCGCGCCTGCCCGACAACAGAACAGACACCCAGATAAAATGTAACAATAATTTTATTTGCCTGTTGACAATGTCACAATAATTAGTATCATTACAAACTCACTTATTTACGCCACGGCGTCGTACCATCTATGCAAGTCACTTCACAATGGGGGGAGGGATAATGGATGCCTGGAGTAAAAATCAAGGAAAGCGAACCATTTGAACTCGCCCTGAAGAAGTTCAAGAAACAGTGCGAAAAAGCTGGAATCCTTTCTGAGGTCCGCAAACGCGAGCACTACGAGAAGCCCAGTATCAAGCGCAAGAAAAAGGCCATCGCCGCCCGCAAGCGCGCCCTCAAGAAACAGCGCAAGATGCAGGACTAAGGAAATTTCTGCATGACACTCAAGGAACAACTTGACGATGCGATGAAGCAGGCCATGAAGGCGCGGGATGACCTGCGCCTTTCGGCTGTTCGCATGATACGCTCCCAGGTCAAGAACCGCGAGATCGAGCAGAAACAGGAACTGGACGACCAGGGCATCATCGAGGTCATCTCGACCCTGGTCAAACAGCGCCGGGAATCCATCCGGCTCTATCAGGAAGGGAACCGGCAGGACCTGGTGGCCAAGGAAGAAGCGGAGCTGGCGGTCCTGCTCGGGTTTCTCCCGGCACAGCTCAGCGCCGGGGAGATCGACGAACTCGTCAGCCGGGTCATCGCTGAAACCGGCGCCCAGGGAGCCAGGGATATGGGCAAGGTAATGAAGGCGCTCACCCCCCTGACTGCCGGCCGGGCCGACGGCAAAACCGTCAGCGAGGCTGTCAAGCGGCAACTTTCCTGACCGGGGTATTCCGGATATCCTGTAACGCAGGCAGTACACCTGAACCGGAGAAGGGGCGATCTGATGAGAGCCCCTTCTTTGCAATCGTCATATAGGCCCCCTGATGAATCTCCTTGACATCATCATCCTGGCGGTTCTGTCCATCTTTGCCCTCAAGGGGCTGGTTCGCGGGCTTGTCAATGAAGCGGCATCACTTTCGGGTCTCATTCTCGGGGGATGGTTGGCGTATCGCTATTATCCGGTCCTTTCGGTTCCGATACGGAACGTCCTGCACCTCCCCGCCCACGTGTCAGCCTTTTTGGCCTTCATGCTGCTCCTGATACTGACCGGTATCGTCGCCCACGTCCTCGGCAACATCATCACTACCGCCGTTCGTGTCGTCATGCTGGGAAGCCTCAACCGGCTGGGAGGCCTGCTGATCGGGGCCGGCGAAGGAGCATTGTTGCTGAGCATGCTGTTTTGCATCGCAACGGCGAGCTTCATGCCCGCATCATTGAAACAGAAGATTCACGCCACGGCGTCGGCCGAGATGTTTGCCCAAACAGGTGACCGGATTCTCTCCACCTGGCGGGGCAGATCCGACAGACAACCATGATCCCCGAGGAGAAAGTCCGGGAGGTAGCGGAACGGCTCTCCATTCTCGAGGTCGTTTCCGACTACGTGCAACTCCGCCGCGCCGGTGCAAACTACGTGGGGCTGTGCCCGTTCCACGCCGAGAAGACGCCGTCGTTCAACGTCAACCCGGCCCGGGAGATATTCCACTGCTTCGGGTGCGGCGCCGGCGGGAACGCCTTTTCCTTCGTCATGCGGATGGAGGGGCTCAGTTTCCCCGAAGCGGTCAAGCTCCTGGCCCGCAAGGCAGGTGTCGAGATCGAGGAGCGCCAGCTCACCCCTGCGGAGCGGCAGGCCCAGAGCGAACGCCAGACCTTTCAGCGCATCAACGACCTGACCGCCGGCTTTTACCGGGACGTGCTCTGCACTAAGCCGGAAGGCGCACCGGGCAGGAAATACCTGGAGGACCGGGGAGTGGACGGTGAGACGGCTGAGGTGTACCGCCTCGGCTTTGCCCCCGATCGCAGCGATGCCCTGGTCAAACACCTCAAGGCGCAGGGTATAGAACTGGAGAGTGCCCTCAAGCTGGGCGTTGTAAAAAAAAGCGACCGCGGCTGGTACGACCAGTTCCGCAACCGCCTGATCTTTCCTATCCGGGACACCAAGGGGAATGTGATCGCCTTTGCCGGGCGTGTACTGGACGCGTCGCTCCCCAAGTACATCAATTCGCCCGAATCGGCGCTCTACCACAAAAGCGCGGTGCTGTTCGGCATGGATATGGCACTCCCTTCCATGCGAACCGAGAACAGCGTTATTATAGTAGAAGGATATTTCGATCACTTGGCTCTGTACCGGGCGGGGATCCGCAATGTGGTTGCAACCTGCGGCACCGCGCTGACCACGACCCATTCCGGGGTGATCAAGCGGCACGCAGCCAAGGTCTATACCCTGTTCGACAGCGACGCGGCGGGGCGAAAGGCCACCATCCGCTCCATGGAACTGTTCCTGGAGCAGCGCCTGCCGGCTTATGTGATCACCCTGCCGGCTGGCGACGACCCGGACAGCTTCCTGGCAAGAAATCCGCCCGCGGCCTTCACCACCTGCCGGGACAGGGCACGCCCGGCGTTCGAGTATTTTGTCCGCACCGTGCTGGCCCAGACCCCGCCCGACAGCGTGGACAGCAAGGTACGGATCATCGACGAAGTTGCGCCGCGCTACCGCAAGATCGGGGATCCGGTGGAGCGCGACCTGTACGAGAAGGAGATTTGCCGGCTGCTGGGTATTACCGTGCATGCCTTCCGCAAGCGTTTGGGAGGGATGAACCTTGCGCCCAGGGACCTGCAGCAGCATGGGCAGGGTACCAGGACCACGCAGGGAGACAACCTGCAGGAAACGCTCCTGGCGCTCATGGCCTGCTATCCGGAGGCACGAACAGAGGCCGGGCGGTTCGGCATCGACGCCATCTTCGACGGCGCCTATCGGGAACTGGCCCGGCTGATGGTAGACACCCTGCCGGCCGACGGAGACACCCAGGCAGCGAGCCGCCTCCTGGAGAGGATCGAGGCACCCGAGATGAGGGAACTGCTGACCCGGCTGCTGGTCTCCGGTGAACACCTGGCAGATGTGGATTGGCGCACGGTGTTTGAGAGCTGCACCCGGAAGCAGGAGAAGCGGGCCCTCCAGTTAAGCAGCAAGGAGATCGCCGCCCGGCTGGCCGTGCTGGACCCGGACAGCGAGGAATACGCCGCCCTGTTGAGGCAGGCGGATGACCTGCGCACGAGAAAATCGAAACTGTAGCCATCACGGCTGTATTCAGAGGTGAATGGAATGGCCAAGAAAAACATGGACGAAGTCAAGCAATTGATCGATCTCGGCAAGGAAAAGGGGTTCCTGACCTTTGACGAGGTCAATGACATACTCCCCCCCGACATCGCCACCGAGCAGATCGACGATGTCATGGGCATGTTCGGTGACATGGACATCGAGATCGTCGACTCTTCCCAGAAGGTCAAGATCCCCAAGATGAAGATCGACATGGAGGAAGAGGAGGAGATCGAGGGAGAGGCGGAGGAGGTCGAGTTCGAACCCGGCTCCATCGGCCGCACCAGCGACCCGGTGCGCATGTACCTGCGGGAGATGGGTTCCGTATCGCTCCTGACCCGCGAAGGTGAGGTGGAGATCGCCAAGCGCATTGAGGACGGCGAGCGGGACGTGGCGGGCGTCATCCTCAACACCCCCATCACCGTCAGGGAAGTGCTTCAACTGGGCGACAAGCTGCGCAAATTCCAGATTCATGCCTCGGAGATCAGCAAAGAGGTGGAAGAAGAGGAACTGGAGGAGGATGAGGAGGATGTGCAGAAGCTGCGCATCCTTGAGGTCATCGACGCCATCGCGGCCCAGGAGCAGGCCCTGACCGATCTTGCCAACGAGATGGATGCCGCCAAATCCGCGGCCAAGAAGAAGGAGCTGGAGAAGAAATTCCGCCAGGGCAAGGAACAGCTGGCCACCCTGCTCAAGTCGCTGCGCCTGAAGGACCGCCACATCAACAAGGTCGCCGAGCGTCTGAAGGAGCTGTCGTGCAAGGTCGAGAAGCTCATGCAGGAACTGGCCGACCTGGAAACGCTGATCCCGGCGGACAAGATCGGCCCGCTGCTGGACAAGTACCAGAAGGACGAGGACAAGGCCGCCGCTGACCTCAAGAAGTTCAAGCTGGATGCGGAAGAGGCCGCGAAACTGGACAAGCGCCTGCGCAGCCTGGCCCGCAAGCTGTTGAAGGTGGAGCAGGAGTCGGGATTCAAGGCCAATGAGCTGTCAACGGCGCTCAAGGCCATCGAAGAGGGAGAATGCAAGGCGCGCATCGCCAAGAGCGAGCTGATCGAAGCCAACCTCCGCCTGGTGGTCTCCATTGCCAAGAAATACACCAACCGCGGCCTGCAGTTCCTTGACCTGATCCAGGAAGGGAACATCGGCCTGATGAAGGCAGTGGACAAGTTCGAGTATCAGCGCGGCTACAAGTTCTCCACCTATGCCACCTGGTGGATCCGCCAGGCCATCACCCGCGCCATTGCCGACCAGGCCCGCACCATCCGCATCCCGGTACACATGATCGAGACCATCAACAAGCTGATCCGCACCAGCCGTCAACTGGTCCAGGAAAACGGCCGCGAACCGTCGCCCGAGGAGATCGCCGAGCGGATGCAGCTGCCCCTGGACAAGGTACGCAAGGTGCTCAAGATCGCCAAGGAGCCGATCTCGCTGGAAACCCCCATCGGCGAGGAGGAGGATTCCCACCTGGGCGATTTCATCGAGGACAAGGCGGTCATCTCCCCCATCGAGGCGGTCATCAAGGCCAACCTGTCCGAGCAGACCGCCCGCGTGCTGTCCACCCTGACCCAGCGGGAAGAAAAGGTCCTGCGGATGCGGTTCGGCATCGGCGAGAAAAGCGACCATACCCTGGAGGAGGTGGGCCAGGATTTCGAAGTCACCCGCGAGCGCATCCGCCAGATCGAGGCCAAGGCGCTGCGCAAACTGCGTCACCCCAGTCGCAGCAAAAAACTCAAGAGCTTCGTGGAGTAACCCTATGCGCTACCGTTTCCTCACCACACCTCTGATGACGATCATGGCGGGGCTCATGCTGCTCCTCGCGACAGCGCCCTGCCTGGCCGCGGAACTGGACGATTCCAACCTGTTCGTGGAGGCCTTCAACGCCTACCAGAAAAAGGACTATCTGCTGGCCGTCGACAAGGTCAACCAGCTTACCCAGGTGTTCCCCGATTCCCCTCTCAGGGATATCTCGCTCCTGCTCCTGGCCCGGGCCGGCCTCAAGTCCGGGGACAACGAACTGGCGGCCAAGGCCATCAACCAGTTCACTGCGGAATACGCGGACAACACCCTCAAGGCCACCGTGGAGGAAGAGCTGCTGGCCCTGGGAGCACGCCAGAAGAAGGGGGAGAAGCTCCCGCCCAACAAGCAGCTGCTGGCGAGCGCCCAAAAGGTGCGCAACGACCAGTTGGCCCTGGAACGGGCCGCTACCCTGAAGGCCGAGCAGGAGCGCCTGGCCAGGGAAAAGGCCGAGCGTGAGCGGATTGCCGCGGCAAAGGCCGAGGCGGAGCGCAGGGAGCGTGAGCGGATCGCCGCCGAGAAGGCCGCCAAGGCAGCCATCAAGCTGGCCATCGCCATCCCCGGCGACAGCCGTCAGATGGAAGTGGGCAAGAAGGAGCTGATCCCGCTGGAGATCAGCAACACCGGCACCGGCCGCGAGGAGTTCCTGCTTGCCCTCTCCGCACCCGCGGAGTACGCCGCCGTGCTTACCTCGGCGGAAAAACCGGGAGCACCGGTGGAGCGCGTGGCGCTGGCGGCCGGCGAGAAGCTCACATTGAACATTGCTACCCTGATGCCGGCTGACAAGGTTGACGGCTACAAGGCCCGCTTCCACGTCACGGCGGTATCCGCCAAGTACAGCGACATATCGTTTTCCCGGGACGCCCAGATCACTGCCGCTGCCCCGCTGGTGCGTGCCGTTGCCAAGCCGCAGAAGACAACGGTCATGCCGGGCGAAACGCTCAGATACCGCGTTACGGTGCTCAATGCCGGCTCCATCGCGGCCCGCGACCTGACCATACGGACCGTCATGCCGGCCCAGGTGGAGTTCATCGACGCGGCCGGGGCCGCCTACCGCAGGGAAGCGGATGGCGCTGTCCTGTTCACCCTCCCCGGCCTGGATTCGGGACAACTGGCGGAGTTCAACCTGAACGTGAAGGTGCGGGATACCGCGGCCGCAAAACAGGATCTGCGCGTGCAGGTGGAGGTTGTCAACAGCTCGCTGCAGTTGAAAAACACCTTTGCATCCGCCGCTGCCGTGGTGCAGGGGAAGTAACCGAAGCAACCCGCTGATTCAAAACGTACAAAAGCCCCGCTCCCATTTGGGATGCGGGGCTTTTGTTTTCTGCGTTGTCTCCCGGTTGACTCTTCAGCGCTAGCGGCGGTTTGTCCGTTACAGCACCACCAGATTATCCCGGTGCACGATCACGTCCGCATACCGATACCCCAGGATATGCTCGATCTCGCTGCTCTTCCTCCCTGCAACGCGTGCAATCTCGGTGCTGGAATAGTCAGACAGGCCGCGGGCGAATTCCCTGCCGTCCGGCCCGCAGATTCTGACGCAGGCGCCGCGGTCGAACCGCCCTTCCACCCGGACGACCCCTGACGGCAAAAGGCTCTTCCCCTTTTTCTGCAGCACCTCGGCCGCCCCCTCATCCACGACGACCCTGCCCGCAGGTTTGAGGGTAAAGGCGATCCAGTGCTTGCGGCGGTTCAATCCGTCTTCGTTGGGCAGGAACAGGGTGCCCACTTCCTGGCCGGCCAGGGCCGCCGTGATGATCCCCGCCCGCTTGCCCGACACCATGATGGTCGGCACGCCGTTCTTGCCCGCCTTCTTGGCCGCTCCGACCTTGGTGGCCATGCCG
>DATBXI010000007.1:0-4187 GCA_036514355.1 Desulfuromonadaceae bacterium | reverse complement strand
GGTGCGGCGGCCGGTGCATCGTGGACCGGTGGGGACGTTGGCATGGACATTGCGATTCCTCGAATCGGGTTCAGTCAGGCGCGCAAGGGATATCCATCACTCATGGACGGGACCAGTGACGTACATACTATATCCGTATGCTGATTGCAAAACGTTATGTTGATCAACGAAAAATGTGTGTATACTTTGGCCACATACATCCGGCCACAGCGAGCGTATCCATGAACTACCGCCTCTGCCCACAGATCGAACAGGTTCATTTTCCGCCCATATCCGAGGTGAAGGGGTGGGCCGCCGGCCGCGCCGACGACGGCCGGGGGGTGATAGACCTCTGCCAGGCAGTGCCGGACTATCCCCCCGCGCCGGAGCTGACGGCCTGGCTGGCTGGCCTGCTGGCTGACCCGCAGATGTCCAGGTATTCGCCTGATGAGGGGCTGGCCGAGGTGCTTACGGCTGTCTGCGGCTATTACGAACGAAAGTATGCGGCCCGGATCACACCTGCCCATCTCTGTCTGACCATCGGCGCCAGCCAGGCCTTCTGGCTGGCCATCGTGGCCCTCTGTCGCGCCGGGGACGAGGTGGTGGTGCAGGCCCCGTACTACTTCGACCACGCCATGGCCCTGGACATGCTGGGCATCCGCGCGGTCCTTGCCCCCTTCGACGAAGCGAGCCGGGGGCTCCCCTCTCCGGCGGTCATGGCATCCCTGATAACCCCGCGGACCCGCGCCATCCTGCTGGTCACTCCCAGCAACCCCACCGGCGCCATCACCCCGCCCGAGACGCTGGCCGCGTTGTACGACCTGGCGCGGCAGCACGGGATCGCCCTGCTTCTGGACGAGACCTACAACGAGTTCATCCCCGGCGGGGCGCGCCCCCACGACCTGTTTGTCCAACCCTCCTGGGGCGATCACCTGATCCAGATCGCCTCCTTCGGCAAGACCTTTGCCCTGACCGGCTACCGCGCCGGTCTGCTGGCCGCTTCCCCTAGTTTCATCCACCAGGCGCTCAAGGCCCAGGACACCATGGCGGTCTGCCAGCCGCGCATCACCCAGCATGCCGTGAAATTCGGCGTGGAGCGACTGGAGCGGTGGGTGGCGGCCAACCGGGCGATGATGACCGAGCGCCACGACCTGTTCCGGCGCGCATTCACCCGGTCGGGCAATCCGTTCCACCTGGCGGCCAGCGGCGCCTTTTTCGCGTGGGTAGCCCACCCCTGGGCCGGTTTGACCGGACGCCAGGCCGCCAAGCGCCTGCTGGACGAGGCCGCCATCCTCTGCCTGCCGGGCGAGGTCTTCGGGCCCGGCCTGGAGAGGTACCTGCGTTTGGCCTTCGGCAACATCCACGCCGACCGGATCCCCGAGGCGGTCAAACGGTTCCGGGAGGTCGCCGGCTGACGGCACTTGGCAGGGACTAGTGTTTTTGTTATTGTCCGTGCGGGCTCACCGTAGACACAACGTACGGTACAACGACTGACTTTGCTGCGAGGAGGGTATGGGAATGGTATGGATTAGATCAGCTGTTCTTCGCATTTCTCTGCTAACCATCACGTTTGCCGTTGCAACCGTTATCCCCGCCGTATCGGCACCTGCCAGCGCATCACAATCCGGCAAAGTCTTCAAACTGTTTATCCTCAATTCACAGCGGGGTGCCCCGTATGACGAGATCTGCGCCTCGCTCGTATCAGCCCTTGCGCGCCAGGGGTATACCGAAGGCAAGAACTTGCAAATCGTCATGAAATACTCTGACAACGATATCAAGCGTGGCGAGCAGATTCTGCATGGGGAGCAGAAAAACTCCTACGATGTGATTTTTGTCGCAGGCAGTCCCGCTACACTGTCCGCAAAAAACGTGCTGGAGAGGCAACCGCAGCGGGTTGTGTTTGCGTCGGTCACCGACCCTGTTGGCATTGGTGTCATCAGGGATTTCAGCAGTAAACCGGCCGGCAATTTCACCGGCGTAAGCTACCCGGTACCGGTCAAGACGCGATTAAAATTTGTCAGACGGCTCATGCCCAAGGCGAAAACCTTTGGATTGATTTATGCCGACATGCCCCAATCCCACAGTTACAACAAGTGGCTTGAACACCTCCTGAAAAGTGATCCCGAATTCAAGGACGTCAGGATTATGTTCAGGCAAGTCCCGCTTGTGACCGGTAAAAATGGGGATAAGGAAATGGCGGCACTCTCGAAAAAACAGATCCAGGATATTGACTCCAAAGTAGATGCCTATATCGCGCCCTGCGATCAATTGGCTGCCCGAAGACTTTTCTCGGAGGCGGTGTACAACACGTCGAAGAAACCGCTTATTGGGCTTGTAAAAGATGACGTCATGGGGAAATGGGGGGCGATGGCCGCGATTTATCCGGCACACGAGAGCATCGGAAGCCAGTCTGCACGGATGATACAAGAATTGTTTGAAGGCAAGAAGATCAGTGAAATCATACCCGAATGGCCACACCGATTCGGGGTTGCCATTGATCTGCACAAGGCAAAGCAGTTCGGAATCGATGTTCCGGTGGAGTTGTTGCAGATGGCTGGGGAGAATATTGTCCGTTAGGCACGGTATTATACATTTCAAGAGGTGGTCATGAAACTCGGCAAGAAGATACTGTTTATAACGATCAGCGTCTTGTTCGTATCGCTGTTGCTCAGTTCCATCGTTCTTGTGTTTAATTTTAAAAAGAACTATACGGAGGCGCTCCTTACCGGGACCTATGGACTCGGTAACAGCCTCAACACGGTCGTCAGTGAACTTTTGAGCCTGGGGCTGCCTCTTGATTCCTTTGCCGGCATGGACAAAAAGTGCAAGCAGCTTTTACAAGACAACCCCTATATTACCTATGTGGGGATCTCGGACAATACCGGCAAGGTTTTATATGGCGGT
Source organism: Desulfuromonadaceae bacterium (assembly GCA_036514355.1). Taxonomy (GTDB): domain Bacteria; phylum Desulfobacterota; class Desulfuromonadia; order Geobacterales; family Pseudopelobacteraceae; genus JACPFJ01. Next base: position 1,304 of record DATBXI010000007.1, on the reverse strand, counting down.
GACCCTGCGCTAACCGGAACCGTATTCACTGATGCGGTAATGAAGAGAAGCGTGGCTGCGACCAGGCCGTTTGCACAAAATTATCGCCGATTCGACGGGCTTGACTACTATGATGTCACCATCCCGATCATCGATTCGGCACAGACTCATCTCGGCCAGATACGCCTCGGTTTCCGCACGAATGTCGTTAACCAGAAGGTCATGATGGCGCTGCTCCACGTCATCATAAATTTCGTCGCCTCATTCATTATCATTGCATTCCTGATCAACTACTTCATATCCCGCTTCGTGTCACGGCCGGTCATCAGTATCTCGGAGCATGCAAAGGCAATAGCCGGGGGTGAGTACGATGTGCCGTTGACGATAACGGGCCATGATGAGGTGGGCATATTGGCGGATTCAATCAACCAGATGTCGCGCCAGGTGAAGCAGAAGACCCGTGATCTGGAAGTTGCCAATGCCGACTTGGAACTCAAGCTTGCAGAACGCAAGGAGGCCGAGGAGTCCTTGCTGGCAAGTGAGGCGAAATTCAGGACCTTTGTCGAACATTCTTTTGATGTCATATTTGTGCTCGATGCTTCAGGTGTCTTTCAGTTTGTTTCTCCATCGTGGGAAAAGCACTTCGGGTTTCCGGGGAGCGAGGTTGTCGGTCACAACTTCGGGGCATTCGTTCACCCGGACGATGTAACGCCGTGCACCGAATATCTGGTGAAGGTCCTGACAAGCGCACAGGGGGACACGAGCCCCCCGTATCGCGTAAAACGTGCCGATGGTTCCTGGCGCCTGTTCATGGCAAACGGCACGTCCTACGTCGATGCAAGCGGCAGCCCCATGTATATCGGCGTAGGGCACGACATCAGCGATCAGAAACGGGCTGAAGAGGAGCGGCTGTCACTGGAGCGTCAACTCCTTCACGCGCAAAAACTGGAGAGCCTCGGCGTATTGGCCGGGGGCATCGCCCATGACTTCAATAATATCCTCATGGCTATCATCGGGAACTCGGATTTGGCCCTCATGCGCATCAATCCTGAGTCTCCGGCAGTCGACAATTTGCGCAGCATAGAAACGGCTGCGGCACGTGCCGCCGATCTTGCCAAGCAGATGCTGGCGTATTCCGGTAAAGGCACGTTTGTCGTAGAGAACCACGATATCAATGACCTGCTGGAAGAAATGCTCCATATACTGCAGGTCTCCATCTCAAAGAAAGCGGTCCTGCGCTTCAATCTCAATCACCCTTTGCCTCCTGTTGAAGCGGATGCAACCCAGATTCGCCAGATTGTCATGAACCTTGTCATCAACGCATC
>DATBXI010000006.1:0-4540 GCA_036514355.1 Desulfuromonadaceae bacterium | reverse complement strand
GACTCAAGGCCGTTCCAGCCGTTCCTGGACCAGATGGCCGGGAAATAGGGGGGGATATGGGCCTGAAGGGAAAAAAGGTCGCCATCCTGATGGAGAGTGATTTCTACGAACCGGAGATATTTTACTACCAGCGCCGGTTTCCGGAGGAAGGGATCGACGTTCACTTCCTTACCCGTCTCTGGGGGCAGCCGTCGCTGACCTTCAAGGGGCACGAGTACCACCTGCCCATGGAGGTCTCCGGCAGTTTCGAGGGGATGGGCGACCAGGAACTGGCCTCCTACGCGGCCGTCATCGTTCCCGCCGGCATGGTGGCGGACCGGCTGCGTTACACCGAAGATGTCGCCAGGTTGCCGCCCGCGGTCGAGTTTCTCAAAAGGGCTTTTGCCTGCAAAACCATCATCAAGGGGATCATCTGCCACGGCCTGTGGCTGGTTGCTCCGGCCCCGGAGCTGGTGGCCGGCAGACGTCTCGTCGTGCACAACAACCTCCTGGGCGATGCCCGTAACATGGGGGCTGTGTACGTGGACGAGGATGTGGTGGTGGATGATGACCTGGTAACGGCCCGCAGCGGGGGGCATTGCCATCTCTTTGCCCGCCGTATCATCGATATGATCGCGAAACAGTGAAATAAAAGGAGGCGATAGTATGACCACCCCGGTCTATGCCCACATGGGGCTCAACTGCAAGAATCTGGACGCCACCGAGGCGTTTTATTGCACCCATTTCGGTTTCAGGCGCGTCCGGTTGATCCCTCTGGGAGACGACCGGATCGTGTTCATAAAGGCCGGCGATGTCTATCTGGAGTTGTTCACCGCCAAAGGTGACTCGCCCGAACCGCCCTATGCCAACGACGGCCCACCGTATCCCGGCTTTCGCCATATCTCCTTCACCGTCGAGGATGTGGATGCCAGCCTGAAAGCCATCGGCGCCGAGGTGACCCTGGGGCCGCTGGCCTTCGACGATTTCATTCCGGGCTGGAAAACAGCCTGGATCAAGGATCCCGACGGCAGGATCATCGAGATCAGCCAGGGATATCGGGATGAAATGCCGTGATCGATACCAGCGTTGTTGATTTTGTTTAATAAATAGATACAGGGAGGGCACCGTGGGACAGTTGAGATTCACCTTTTCCGACACCATCGCCGGCTACGTCACCCATTTCAACCGCGCGGAGCGTTCATTCGGCCTCAAGACATCCGAGGGGCGTGAATATACGCTCTTCATCACGCCGATGACCTACGCCCGCGTCACCCAGAACCTGGACGAGGGGTACATCGACGCCACCGGCCGCCTGGGCGAACTCCTGGATGAGGGGAATTTCGTCTACGCCTACTGCATCTTCTATCCCAAGGGGGACGACTACCGCATCGAGGTCAAGTCCATGATCTTCCCCGGTGACAAACCCTGTACCTTCCGCCACGAAGAGCCGGATTGGTGGATCAAGCAGGTCAGGTCCATTGCCGACAGCTATCTGAAATGGCAGTTCAGCTATCCCGAGAAACCGGTAGATTATCGCGAGTACCGCACCTTCCTGCACCTGGGGGGGGGCAAGAAGGGGGACTATCTCCAGGAAACCGATACGATCTCCCGGCTGGTCTACGGCTTTTCATCGGCCTACCTGCTGACCGGCGAGGACCGTTTTCTGGAGGCGGCCGAGAAAGGCACCGAATACCTGCGGGAGCATGTCCGTTTCTACGACAACGACGAGGACCTGATCTACTGGTATCACGGCCTGCAGGTCTCCGGCGACCGGGAGCAGAAGCTGCTCACCTCCGAGTTCGGCGACGACTACGACTCGCTCCCCATGTACGAGCAGATCTACGCCCTGGCCGGCCCGACCCAGACCTTCCGGGTCACCGGCGACCCCCGCATCCTGAGCGACATCGAGAAGACCATCGACCTGTTCGAGAAGTACTACAAGGACAACGAAAAGCAGGGGTACTTCTCGCACATCGACCCGATCACGCTGGATCCGCGCTCCGCCACCCTGGACAAGGGAAACAACCGCGCCAAGAAGAACTGGAACTCCGTCGGGGACCATGCCCCGGCCTACCTGATCAACCTGTGGCTGGCCACTGGTGAGGAAAAATATGCCGATTTCCTGGAATACACCTTTGATACCATCGAGGGGCATTTCCAGGATTACGAAAACAGCCCCTTTGTCCAGGAACGCTTCTTCGAGGACTGGAGCCACGACAAGACCTGGGGCTGGCAGCAGGATAACGCCGTGGTCGGCCACAACCTGAAGATCGCCTGGAACCTGATGCGCATGAACAGCCTGCGGCCCAAGGAGCAGTACGTGGCCTTTGCCCGCAGGATCGCCGAGTTGATGCCCAAGGCCGGCAGCGATCTCCAGCGGGGCGGCTGGTACGACGTGGTGGCCAGGACCCTGGCGCCGGGCGAGGAGCATTACCGCTTCACCTGGCACGACCGCAAGGCCTGGTGGCAGCAGGAGCAGGCCATCCTGGCCTACATGATCCTGAACGGCGTGCTCAAGGACGATGAGTACCTGCGCCACGCCCGGGAGGCGGCGGCCTTCTACAACGCCCATTTCCTGGACCGGGACGACGGGGCAGTCTACTTCAACGTGCTGGCCAACGGGCAGCCGTACCTGATGGGGAACGAGCGCTTCAAAGGGAGCCACTCCATGAGCGGCTACCACTCCACCGAGCTCTGCTACCTGTCTGCGGTCTATACCAATCTGCTGATCACCAAGGTGCCGATGAACTTCTATTTCAAACCCAAGCCCGGAGGGTTCAAGGACAACATCCTCAGGGTTTCTCCGGACATCCTGCCAAAAGGGAGCGTCAGGCTGACCGCGGTGGAGATCGACGGGAAACCGTACGCAAACTTCGATGCCGACGGGCTGACCGTAAAGCTGCCGGCATCGCAGCAGGACTTGCGGGTGAAGGTGACCATTACGCCGGTGTAATCTGCTTCAAAATCGGAGGATTCATGAATATCGAAACAAAGATAGATGGTGTAAGCATCATTGCCGTAATCACCGGCGAGATCGACGGCAGGACCGCCCCCCAGGTGCAGTCGGAACTGCTGGCGGCCTTGCAGGCCGGAAGCCGGCTCCTGGTGGACATGCAGGCGGTCACCTACCTCTCCAGCGCCGGCCTGCGCATGCTGCTGCTCCTCTACCGCCAGGTGGCGGCTAAGAGCGGCAAGGTGGTGCTGACGGGCGTTTCCGAGGAGATAAGGGACACCATGTCCATGACCGGGTTCATCAATTTTTTCACCCTTGCCGACACGCAGGCCGCCGGACTGGCGGCCCTGGCGTGATCCGCCGCCCAGGAGATGAACCATGACCACCGCTAAGACGCCCGCTCTTGGGAGAGTAGACCAGGTCGAGGCCAGGATTGATTTCTATCCGACCCATGAATTTGCCGGCTTCAGGCTGCGTCCCGGCAAACCGTTTCCCTTCGGCGCCACCCTGGTGCCGGGAGGGGTCAACTTCTCCGTCTTTTCCAGCCATGCAGCCTCCTGCACCCTGGTTTTGTTTGAAAAAGGGGCGCAGGAGCCCGTGGCCGAGATCCCTTTTCCGGACTCCTTCAGGATCGGCAATGTCTGGAGCATGATGGTCTTTGACCTGGACTGCGAAACCATCGAATACGGATACCGCATGGACGGCCCCTTCGACGCTGCTGCCGGGCACCGTTTCGACCGGGCCAAGATCCTGCTGGACCCCTATGCCAAGGCGGTGGGCGGCAGGGACGTCTGGGGGACGCAGCCCGACTGGGATAACTGCTTCCCGTATCGGGGCAGGCTGGTCTTCGAGGACTTCGACTGGGAGGACGACCGGCCGCTGGAGATACCGATCGAGGACCTGGTGATCTACGAGATGCACGTGCGCAGCTTCACCAGGCATGCCTCTTCCGGGGCCAAGCATCCGGGCACCTTCGCGGCCATGCGGGACAAGATCCCCTACCTCAGGGAACTGGGCATCAACTGCGTGGAACTGATGCCGGTCTACGAGTTCGACGAATTCGAGAACAGCCGCCAACACCCCGAAAGCGGCGATATGCTGTACAACTACTGGGGCTACAGCACGGTCAATTTCTTCGCCCCCAAGGCCGGTTTTGCCGCCACCGGCCGCCTCGGCATGCAGGTGGACGAGTTCAAGACCCTGGTCAAGGAGCTGCACAGGAACGGGATCGAGGTGATCCTGGATGTGGTCTTCAACCACACAGCCGAAGGGAACGAGATGGGGCCGACCTTCTCCTTCCGCGGCATCGACAACAAGACCTACTACATGCTCACCCCGGAAGGGTATTACTTCAACTTCTCGGGCTGCGGCAACACCCTCAACTGCAACAACCCCATCGTGCGCAGCATCGTGCTGGACTGCCTGCGCTACTGGGCCGCCGAGTACCATATCGACGGCTTCCGCTTTGACCTGGCCGCCATCCTGGACCGCGATCCCTGGGGGGCGCCGCTCCCCAATCCGCCGCTCCTGGAGTCGCTGGCCTTCGACCCGGTCCTGGGGAAATGCAAACTGATCGCCGAGGCCTGGGACGCCGGCGGGCTTTACCAG
>DATBXI010000005.1:0-3911 GCA_036514355.1 Desulfuromonadaceae bacterium | reverse complement strand
TCCGTTCCCTGCTGACCCTGACCCCGGCACTGGCCTGGAAACACAGGAGCGCCGCCATGGGACAGGCCATCCGGGAGGCGCTCGAGCGGCATCGTCCGGATGTGGTCCACATCTGCTTTGCGCCCATGGCACAGTGGGTGGCTGCCTGCGGCGATGTCCCCGCGGTAATGGATACGCAGGACGTGGCGGTCGTGTCCGGCTACCGCCGTGCGGCGGCCTCGGCAACGCCGTGGGGAAAGGCGTATCACTTCCTGCAATGGCTCTTCTGGTTGCGCTACGAGACGCACTGGTACCCGCGCTATGCAAAGGTCCTGACCTTGACGCCGCAGGATGGGGCGGCCCTGAAGCGCTACCGCCCCGACCTGGACATCTATGCATCCGCCATCGGCATTGATGCGGCTGCCGAGCCGCCGGAACAGCCGCCCACCGCCAGGGTCGGTTTTCTGGGGAGCTTTGCGCACCAGCCGAATGCGGATGCGGTCACCTGGCTCGTCGAAACGATCGTTCCCCGCGTGCAGGCCCGATGCAGGAACGTCGAATTCGTCATCGCGGGAAAGAATCCGCCCGCATGTGCCGTCGATGGGGTGACTGCCATCGGTTTTGTGGATGATGTCAGTGCCTTTTATCGCTCGGTGGACGTGGTGGTGGCGCCGCTTCGCCATGGCGGCGGGATCAAGATCAAGGTGCTGGAGGCCATGGCCCACGGCAAGGCGGTGGTGACGACCTCCATCGGGGCCGAGGGGATTGCGGAACCCGGAGAGGGGGCGTTCCTGGTGGCGGATGAGCCGGCCGCGTTTGCCGAGGCGGTGGTGGCGCTGCTGTCCGACGGGGAACGGCGCACATCCCTGGGGAAACGGGCGCGGCGGATCATTGAGGAGCGTTTTTCCTGGCAACGGGTCTGCGACGACCTGGATGACATCTACCGGACGATCACTGCGCGCCGGCACGGGGAGCCACAACGGTGAAATCCAGCACCCTGCACGCCATCGTCACCCATCCCCTGTCCCATCGTCTGGGTGTCTGTACGATCTGCGGCCGGGCTACGATCTTCTTCCGTACCACGCCTTCGGCGAGAAACGGGTTCAGCTGTCTTTTCTGCCGGAGCAGTTCGCGGAACCGGCACGTGGCAAAGGTGGTGCTGGAGGCGTTTCCCGGCAGGCGTTCCGCCGCGTCCCTCATGCACACGGGTTTCCGCGCCTATATTGCGGATCATGCGGGAGCCCTGGCCCGGGTCCTGAGCGGCAGCGTGTCTTCCGCCTATCTGCCCGGCATGGCGCCCGGGAGCGAAATCTCACCCGGCGTGACCTGCCAGAATCTGGAGCGGCTGACCTTTGCCGATGAGAGTTTCGCGTGCGTGATCACGGAGGATGTACTCGAGCATGTGCGCGACTACCGCGCGGCGCTGGGTGAGATCCGGCGGGTGCTGGTGCCGGGCGGGCGCCATGTCTTCACAATCCCCTTCTGCTTCCACGCGAGAACCGTGATGCGGGTGGATGCCACGGGAGCGGAGGACGTGCACCTTCTCCCCCCCGAGTATCACGGGGACACGATCCGGGGCACCATCCTCGCTTACCGCACCTTTGGCAGGGATCTCTTTGATGAGCTGGAAGCGCTCGGCTTCGAGACGGAGGTCGATTTCTCCACCCATGCGGACCGGCGTGCGGGCATCTTCGACAGTTTCGTGTTTGTTTCCCGAAAAAGGGGCGAAAATCATGGGGCCTGAAAAGTCTGCACGAGAGGCCGGGCGGCGTAGCCGCTCCCGGGTGGGATAATGCCCCGCGTCTCCGTCATCATCCTCACCTGGAACGGCCGGCCGTACCTGGGGGAATGCCTGAATTCCCTGGCCGGGCAGACCTTCCGCGACTTCGAGACGATCCTGGTGGACAACGGCTCGGCCGACGGTTCGGCCGCGTTTGTGCGGAGCCAGTTCCCGTGGGTGCGGCTGCTGGAGCTGCCGGAGAACGCCGGTTTCGCCGAGGGGAACAACCGGGGGCTGGCGCTGGCACAGGGGACCTATATCGTCACCCTCAATAATGATACAAAGGTGGCGCCGGCGTTCCTGGCAGAGCTGGTCCGGGTCGCCGACGCCGACCTCCGCATCGGCATGGTTGCCGCCAAGATGCGCAATTACTGCCGGCCCGAGCAGATCGATGCGGCAGGCCTGAAGGTCGCCTTCAACGGCCTGGGCTACAACATCGGCTTCGGTGAGACCGACCAAGGACAGCACGACAGTGCCCCGCTCTTCGGTCCGTGCGGCGGAGCGGCCCTGTACCGCCGGGCCATGCTGGAGGAGATCGGTTTCTTTGATGCCGACTTCTTCGCCTATTACGAGGATTTCGATCTGGCCTGGCGGGCCCGGCTGGCGGGGTGGAAGGCGGTTGCGGCAGCGCGGGCCCTGGTGTACCATGTCCACTCCGCCACGGGCGGCGAGATGAGCCCCTTCAAGGTGTACCACACGCACCGCAACAAGTGGTTCGTCATCGTCAAGAACTGGCCCGGCCCACTGCTCCGGCGGCACCTGGCGGCACTGGTTTTCACCGATCTGGCCGCCTTCTGCCTGGCCCTGCTCCGCGGCAGGGGGCGTGCTGCCCTGCGGGCGCGGCTGGATGCTGTGCGCAGTCTCGGCACGCTTCTGCGCAAGAGGGCCGGAATACAGGCGGCACGGGCGCTTTCGGACGCCCAGGCGGCGGCGCTCTTTTCGCCCCGCGAACCCCTGTTCAGGACATTTCTCAGAAAGATGGGGCTGAAGAGGCAGTGAAGAGTGAAGGGTGAAGAGTGAAGGGTGAAAACCATACCCGATTACTAACGCAAGGAACAAGCTTGAAAATCCTGATCATCGCAAATACCGGCGAATCCCTGACCGGCGGGGGGACCTACCAGGCCAACGTGCTGAGGGAGCTGGCCAAGCGGCATACCATCAAGGTCTACGAATCGGAGGCGGATCTCGCGGAGGAGTGGGACATCGCCCACTGCCTCAACCTGAAGCACCTCTCCCCGGACCTGGCGCGTAAGCTGCGCTGCCCGCTGGTGGTGGACAGCCACGATTATTACTGGATCCGCTATTACCACTTTTTCTGCCTCGATTTTCCGGTGCGATTCTTGTTGCAGCGATACCGGCGGTACAAATACCGGCGGCTCTTTCCGCTCATCGACGCGATCATCCTGCACGGCCGGTATGTCTTCGATCTCTACGACCACCCCCACAAGTACCTGAACTTCTATTACGGGCTCGACTACAGCGCCATCGAGTCCCGGTCATGGGAGGCAAAGGAGAACCTGATCCTGTTCGTGGGGGGGGATTACTTCCGCAAGGGGATACACCGCCTGCTGCGCGCCCTGCCGCTGGTGCGGGAAAAGGTGCCCGATGCGCGCCTCATGGTGATCGGCAACGACTACGGCTATGTCAAGGCGTTTGCCCGCTTTCTCGCCCGGGGCCTGCCGGTGGAGTTCGTCTACGGCATGCCCCGTGCCGAGCTGTACAAGACCTACGGCAAGGCCAAGGCTTTCGTCATGCCGTCCGAGATCGAGGCGATCCCGCTGGTATCGTCCGAGGCCACCATGGCCGGGGTGCCCCCCATCCTCTCCGACGCCGGGGGAAATCCCGAGATCGTCCTGGACGGGACGACCGGGTTCACCGTGCCGCTGGACGATTATGCCCTCTTGGCCGAACGCATTGTCAGCTGCCTGACCGACCGTGAGCTGTCGGAACGGCTCGTGGCCCAGGGGAGGGAGTTTCTCGGGCAGTTCACGGCAGCACGCATGATCGCCGGGCTGGAGGAAATCTACGAGTCAGTGATGAAAACAGGGAAGGGGCAACGGTGAAAACGTTCGACAATTTCTATCGTGGAAAACGAGTGCTCGTCACCGGCGGGCTCGGCTTCATCGGCCTCAATACCTGTGCCCGGCTTCTC
>DATBXI010000004.1:0-2651 GCA_036514355.1 Desulfuromonadaceae bacterium | reverse complement strand
ACGTGGAGTGGAACACCGACGACCAGTTGATGTAGGCCTGCTCCACGGTCAAGCCCCCCGTGGCCACTATCCCCACACCTTCCGCCACGATCCCTTTGCGGTTGCCCAATAAACGGGCAATTGTGTCAGCCGGCCGGTCGCCCAGCTCGGCCCGGCGCAGGACCGGGATATCGTGCAGAAAGGTGCGGGTCTCGGTGTCGCGGGGCACGATCCGATGCTCATCCCCCGCCAGCCGTTGCACGAGAAACTCCGCAAAAGGGAGTGCCGGCCGGGCCGCGGCCAGGGCCAGGCAATTGAGCTGGCCGAGGATTTCACCGGCCAGCCGGGCCAGTCCGGGCTCGCCGGCGGTCACCATGTCATCGTCTTGGGCGGCAAAGGCGATGTGCTCCGGAACGGCCGAGCGGTCGGCCCGCAGTTTGTCGCTGTATTTGGCGATCTGGTCGAGCATCAGGGTATGAGATTCACAATATTTGCCACGGAGACACAGAGGCACGGAGAAAAGCGGAAAAATCTGTTCAGCTTTATCTCACACGAAGGCACAAAGGCACAAAGAAAGGCAGGATGTAGTACTGGCTTTTCAAAAGAATTTTGCAGCATTCCGGTTCTCTTCGTGTCTTTGTGTGAGTACAAATTCGGTTTTCTCCGTTTTTTCGCCGTCCTCTGCGTCTCCGTGTCTCCGTGGCAGGTGTAAGGCGGTTTGTCAGGGGAGGTTGGTGAAGAGGATCGACCCGTCGGCCAGGACCTCCTTGCGGAAGGAAGCTTTTGGCTTGTGGGCTGCCGTGTGGACCTGGGGCAGGGACATGGTGGTGCCGGGCATGAAGGCCGGCGTGATGTTTACCCCTGCCTGCCAGGCTTCGAAGTGCAGGTGCGGCCCGGTGGAGCGCCCCGTGGAACCGGAATAGGCAATGACCGTGTTCGCATCCACCGCCTGGCCCGGAGCGGCCATCAGGCGGCTGTTGTGACCATAGAGGGTGATCATGCCGTTGTCGTGCTCGATGAGGATGGTATAGCCGTACCCGGGACGTGCCCCGCTGTAGACCACGACTCCCGGAGCGGCCGGCCTGACCGGAGTGCCTTCCGGGATGGCGATGTCGATGCCGGCGTGGTGGCGCCATTTGCCGTCAATGGGGTCGATGCGCATCCCGACGCCGGAGGTGATGGTCCCCCCGACCGGCGGCAGATGCGGCTCTATGGTCGTGCTGGCAGCGTTTTGCGGGCCGAGTGAGGCGGTCACGGTCTTTTCAACGACCTCGTTCAGGGAGACGTCATGGGTCTTCTGCGCCGGAGCGGCCTTTCGCTCTGTCCGCTGCTTCTTGGATGAGGTCCTGATGACGACTTTGGCATCCTTGCTGAGCGGGGCATCGGTGAAGGACTCGACTCCGTCGATGGTGACGAAACGGTAGATGTCGCTCCGCGAAGGGGTACTGGCAGCTATGACAATGACAACGGCCCACAGCACGGGGAACGCCAGTTTCAGGACAACCTGTCCATGGTGTGAATTGTGCATGGGTGCTTTCTTTAATGCTTGTGGACGGAGATGAATTCTGATAGATAAAATAATTTCGAATATAGCCCAACACGGCATTTCACGCAATCTCATAATCTTTTCAGGGAAGCGGCATGCAGCAATATTTCGACAAGGTCACACGGGGCACCGAGCGCGAGGATAGTCTGGTCATCATCCAGTTCCTCAAGGACATGATCGGGCAACGTTTCTCCTTTCTCAATTATTATAAGGAGATCCCCGTTTCCTACGATGCCACGTTGTTGAGCGTGGAAAACGAAATGGCCGAGTTCGAGGTGCATGACTACCAGGCAAAGGTCATCACCATGGAACGCAGGGCCCTGATCTATTCCCACGAGAAGAGCCCCGTCAGTGAAGATTTGGTTGCCGAGGCCTTTTATGTCAATGTGGCCAAGAAGCGGGTGATCCTCTGCAAGTTCGGCTATGCCCGAATCTCCTCGGATCGGCGCCGTTTTGTGCGGGTCTTACTGGATATCCGGGTGGAGGCCGATCTGATCATCGATGGAGATATGGTTTCGGGCATCATCAAGGACATCTCCCTCGGCGGTGCGGCGGTGAGTCTCACCTCATGCGATCAGCTTGCGCCCGGCATGGCCCTGAATCTGCTCGTCAAGCTGCCGGACAGCCAGACCGGCGCCATCAACGAAGTCGGGCTCGGCGCAACGGTCGTCAAGATCGTGGGCACAGCGGCTCCCTTTATCTGCTATGTGGAGTTCCTGCCCGAGAAACAGTCCCAACAGCAGATCTCTTACTTCATCAATCAGCGCCAGGTGGAAATCATCAAGGAGTTGAAAGATGAAAATCTCCAGCTTGTATCGACCAGGGGTGTCTAATATTTGTGCATCATCGCAGGCGTCTGCCTCATTTGGTGGCATTGTGGCGGGCTGGGGCGCGCCTAAACGAGTGTCTTTGTTTGTAATTGGTTAATTTTGCGGCATAAATGTTCAGCGTGTCGTTTTGGCGCAACACTTGCTTTCTAATTGCCGTAACCGGAGCTTACCACTTGCAATTTACCCCCGTAATCTTATAATCTCCCCTGTCCACTTTTATGAAAGGGAGGAATACGCGTTTGAAAAAAGTCGAAGCCATTATCAAGCCGTTCAAGCTGGATGAGGTAAAAGAGGCC
>DATBXI010000003.1:0-4614 GCA_036514355.1 Desulfuromonadaceae bacterium | reverse complement strand
GCCGCTGCCGTCCCAGCGCTCGTGGTGGGTGGCCGCGATGACCGATCCCATCTGGAGCATGGCGTGGGTCGAGCCGCGCAGGATCTTCTCGCCGATGAGGGTGTGCTGCTGGATGATGGTGAACTCTTCGTCGGTCAGGGGTGCGGGTTTGAGCAGGATCGAATCGGGGATGCCGATCTTGCCGATGTCGTGCATGGCGCTGGCTACCGTGATGTTCTCCACGAAATCCGACGGCAGGCCGAGGTGGAGCGAGAGCCGTCTCGTGTACATGCCGATGCGCGAGATGTGCTGCCCCGTATCCTCGTCCCGCAATTCCGCGGCCGCCGTGAGGCGTTCCACAATCTCCCTGCTCATGCTGGTCAGTTGTCCCAGGGCTTCGTTCAACTCCGCCGTGCGCCGCTCCACGGTCTGTTCCAGTTCCCGCTTGTAATTCTTCTCGATCCGCGTGAGCCTCTTGTAATTGATCCCCTTTTCAATGGCATGGATCAGGTAGGGGGGGCGATAGGGCTTGATGATGAAGTCGAAGGCACCTTTCTGGATGGCCTGCACGGCCGTATCCAGATCGGCATAGGCGGTCATCAGCAGGACAGGGGTTTCGTGGTCGAGGAAGCGGATCTTCTCCAGGAGCTGGATGCCGGTCATGCCGGGCATGTTGATGTCCGTCAACACCAGATCCACCGGTTCGGCGGCAAAGCGCCTGATGGCCTCATGGCCGTTGTCGAAGGGGATCACGGTAAACCCGTATTCCCGCAGCAGGGTCGCAGCGCTGTCCAGCACGTAGCGGTCGTCATCCACGATAAAAACAGTTCCCTGCGTGTCAGGCGACATCTTCCAGCACCTCCCTGATCTTCATCAGCAACTCCTTGGGCATGAACGGCTTGGAAATGAAATGCAGGTTCGGGTCGAGCGTTCCCAGCCCATCTATGGTGTCGGGGTTATAGCCGCTGCAGAAGAGTACCCGGGCATTCGGCGTCAGCGCCCTGATCTCCAGATAGACCTCCGTCCCCTTCATGCCCGGCATGACGGCGTCGAGGATCACCAGGTGTATCCCTGCCCGCTGCTCCCGGTAGATTTCCAGCGCCTGCATGCCATGAGCCGCTTCGATGACCGAATAGCCGAACTCCTCCAGAAGCTCCCTGGTAAGCGCCCGGGTGGGCTCGTCATCCTCGACCAGAAGGACGACCTCGCTCCCCCTGCGGAATGATTCCGCGCCCGTGTCCGAGAGCGACTCCGAACCGGGGATGTCGGTCAGCGGCAGGTAGATCTGGAACGCGGCGCCCGTGCCCGGTGTGCTGTGGCACGTGATGAAGCCGTTGTGTTTCTTGATGATGCCGTAGACGATGGAAAGCCCCAGGCCTGTCCCCTTGCCGGTCTCCTTGGTGGTATAGAACGGTTCGAAGATCCGTTTGGCGGTTTCCTCATCCATGCCGCAGCCGGTGTCGGAAAAAGTCAGCAGGGCGTAGCTGCCCGGCTCGCCGAAGCCGTGGGACGACACAAAAAGCGTGTCGAGCAGCGCCATGCCGGTCTTGATGACGATGGTGCCGCCGTCGGGCATGGCGTCACGGGCGTTGGTGGCCAGGTTCATGAGCACCTGCTCGATCTGGATGCTGTCGGCCATGACCGGCAGTTCCCGGTCGGCGAGCATGGTCGTGAGATGGATATCTTCGCCGATCAGACGTCCCAGGAGCTTGTTGACCCGTTCGATGATCTCGTTCAGATCCACCCTGCCGGGGTCGCTGACCTGCTTGCGGCTGAAGGCCAGAAGCCCCTGGGTCAGGCTGGCACCCCGTTCCGCCGTGGCAAGGATATGGCCGAGCGTGGTCGTAAGCCGGTCATCGGAGGGCACCTGCATCTGCATGATGGTGGCGTAGCCGATGATGGCGGTCAGGATGTTGTTGAAGTCATGGGCAATGCCGCCCGCCAATTGGCCGATCGCTTCCATCTTCTGGGAGTGGCGCAGTTGGCTTTCCAGTTTCTTGCGCTCGGTGATGTCCTCCTTGATGGCGATGAAGTTGGTTATGGCGCCGTTCTGATCGCGGATGGGGGAAATCAGGGCAAACTCCCAGTAGTAGTCGCCGTCCTTCTTGCGGTTGTGGAACTCGCCGCGCCAGTCCCCGCCCCCCCGGATGGTTTCCCACAGGGAGCGGTACTCGTCCGGACTGGTGAAGCCGGATTTGAGGATACTGGGTTTTTTCCCCAGCAATTCGTGCCGGGCGTATCCGGAGACGTTTATGAAGTGCGGATTGACGTATTCGATGGCGCCATTCAGGTCGGTGATGACGATGGAGAGCGGGCTCTGTTCCACCGCATGGGAGAGCTTGCGCAGGCGCGCTTCGGCTCTTGTCCGTTCGCCCAGTTCCTTCTGCAGCGCTTCATACAGACGGGCATTGTCCAGGGCGAGCGAGGCAAGTTCGGCAAATCTGTTGAGCAGGGCGATCTTTGTGTCGTCAAACCGGCTGTAGTCGTCGGTATAGGCCAGGCCGATGACCCCGACCACATCGCCCCCCGAGGTGAGCGGCACCCCCATCATGGCGCGCAGGACGTCGCGGGCCGGGTCGGGCAGCCTTCGGGGCCAGGTGCGGTAATCGTCTACCCGGTGCGGTTCGCCGCTCTCCCAGACTTTTCCGGCCATACCCATGCCCTGGGTCAGGGTGTGGTGCTCAAAGGTATCGAAAACGCCAAGCTGTACCTGCGTGACCATCCGGGTGCCTTCCGGGTTGAGCAGGTACACATAGCCATGCTCGGTATTCATGAGCTTTGCGGCCCGGGTGACGATGGCCAGCAGCAGGCCGTTGAGTTCGAGGCGGCTGATCAGCCCCAGGGTCGTCTCGTGCAGCGCCAGCAGGTACTCGTTCTGGCGCTGCAGCGCGTTGTCGCTCGCTTGCCGGGCCTGCTCGCTTTCCCTGAGCAGGGTGATGTCGCTGAAATTGCCGCGAATGCCTTGGTAGTCCCCTTGCTCATTGAAGACCGGCCGGCAGGCATGGGTGACCCAGCGGGTCATCTCCTGTTTGGTGACCAGCGACAGTTCCAGCGGTTCGGTGCAGCCGCAGGCATGGGCATGGCGCACATGCTCCTGCCATACTGCCTGATAATCCGGGTGAATCATGCGGTTAAGCAGGTCGGGGTCCTGGTAGAATTCATGGTCGTGATAGCCGGTGATCTGCTCGCACCCCGGAGAGATGTAGTACAGGACCTTTCGGTCGGGTGAGATCCAGAAGATGAGGTCCGTGGAGAATTCCACAATGGTCCGGTAGAGTATCTCGCGCTTCGACAGTTCTTCCTGATGGCTGTCAAGGTTGGCAATCAGCTTGTTGAAGGCATTGCCGAGGGTTGCGATCTCCGCCAGTTCCGCCCGGTGGTAGAGCCGCTCGTCGCCGCTCTTGGCGGGTAGCTGTTCCACGTGCCGCGTGAAATTGAGCAGCGGCTCGGTCATTTTTTTCATGACATGCCGCATGACGAAAAAGGTCAGCAGGACAAGGGGGATGATGCCGATGGAGAAGAGGAGGTTCAGACGGTAAATTTGCCGGTAGGCCTCGGAGAGGGGATAGTTTGCCGCCAGTATCCAGCGCTTGGATTTGAGGTGCTGAAACGATGTCAGCATGGGTATGCCGCGGGAATTGACGGTTTCGTCGGTACCGTCATAGCCGCCCAGAGCCTTGTCGAGCAATTGGTTGGCGCCCGGCTGGGTATCCACCTTCATGACCCTCTCCGGATCCGGGTGCAGGATCAAGGTCCGGTCTTCGGCGCTGAGATACATGTAGCCGGTCTTGCCGATCTTGAGGGACATGATGTTGCCGAAGAAATTCCTCCGGGTCAGGTCGACGCTGCCGCCCAGGACGGCGATCAGTCTGGCGTGGCTGTTGAAGATCGGCGCCGTGAACATGATCGACGGGTGATGATGGCTCTGGGAGGAGATATACGGCTCGGAAATGACCGGCGACCGTGTGGCGAGGGTGGTTTTCAGGTAGTGGCGGAACGAGAAGTCGGTGCCGTTGCGTGAGGTGCCGAGGGGCAATTCGGCGACGATGCGGCCTCTGCTGTCGAACAGGAACATGCCGTTATCGAAGATAGAGCTGAATTCCGATTCATCCCGAAGAAACGCGGCGATTTTTTCCGGCTGTTCCACCATCTCCGGCGTCACCTTGCCGGCAAGAAGCGAGAGCATGTCGCGGGTAAACTGGAGTTTCTGGTCGATTTCATCGGCCAGGACGGAAACGGTAAGTTGTTGCTGAAAGGAGATGGATTCCTTCAGTGAGCGCTGCAAATAGGAACGGGCCGACAGGAGGATCAGTGCGATTGCCACGCACGACACTATCGGCAGTGTGAAGGTTGTTTTTGTTTTCAGCGATGGTCTGATCATAGGGGAAGCGACCTCTGCCTCTCAAATGCGCCAAAATGAAATTCTACCATGGCCGCAATTTTCATTAAAGACAAATCTGCCGGTATGTCCACCGGTTCCCGACACATTGGTCACCGCGGTTCAATTTCCCGTGTACATCGCCGGTGCGATACGCTACTATGGGCGGAATTTTTTCGAAGGCGGATTACATGGATAAGCTCATCATCAAGGGCGGCAGGCGGCTCAAGGGGGACGTGGCGGTCAGCGGCTCCAAG
>DATBXI010000002.1:0-8224 GCA_036514355.1 Desulfuromonadaceae bacterium | reverse complement strand
CGGGCGTCCGCCGAGCAGCGGGCGGGAAGAGCGGGGCGCCTGGGCCCCGGTATCTGCTTCCGCCTGTTCAGCCGCCACACCCTGAACGCCATGACACCCCACACCCCGGCGGAGATGCTGGAGACCGACCTTGCCCCGCTGGTGCTGGAACTGGCCGCCTGGGGCGTCGCCGACCCCGGCCGCCTTTCCTGGCTCGATCCTCCGCCACCCGCGGCCCTGGCGGCTGCCCGGCGGCTGCTGACCGAGCTTTCCGCCCTGGACGAAGCCGGCCGCATCACTCCCGTGGGGAGCGCCATGGCCGGCCTGCCGCTCCATCCGCGCCTGGCCCGGCTGCTGCTGCGCTCGCAGGAACTCGGCTGCCCCGGCCTGGGATGCGATCTGGGGGCACTGCTCTCCGAACGGGATATTGTCCGGCGCGCTCCACCGGGCAGTCATGGGGCGGGTCACGCGCCGGACGTGGCGGACCGGGTGGAGCTTCTGCGGGAGTGGCGGACCACCGGACGCACGGCGCCCGAGGCGGATATGGCCGCCCTGAAGGGGGTGGAACGCGTCTCGCGCCACGTGGGACGGTTGGTGCGCCACTCAGGGGCTGCGCCGGATGCCATGGACCCCGACATGGTGGGGCGCCTGCTGTTGGCCGCCTGGCCCGACCGGGTGGCCAGGGTGCGCGAGGGGGAAGCGGGGCGCTATCTGCTGGCCAACGGCCGGGGGTGCCGCCTGGCCCACGTGGCCCCGGTGCGGCTCAGCCAGTTCCTGATCGCGGTATCCGTTGACGGCGGGGAGCAGGGGGAGGGAATCATCCACTTGGCGGCACCGGTCACGGAAGTCATGCTGCGGGCGGAGCTCGACCAGCGGATCGAACACCACGACGACATTACCTGGGATGGCCGCGAAGGGCGGGTGATCGCGGCCAGGGAGGAACGTATCGGCGCGGTGCGGCTCTCCGTGACCCCATTCGTGCCCGCCTCCCATGAACTGCTGCCGGTGGTCATCGAGGCGGTGCGGGCCTCGTCCCTCGGCCTGCTTTCCCTGGACGGCGCGCTGCGCCAGTTGCAGGGGCGGGTGGCAGTGCTGCGGCGGGCGTTTCCCGATGACGGCTGGCCGGACCTGTCCGATGGGGCCCTGCTGGAAACGCTGGATGAATGGCTGGCCCCGAACATCCATGGTATCCGCACTGCCCAAGGGCTGGCGGACCTTGATGCGGCCGCAGCAGTGGGCAGCCTGCTGGATTATCGGCACAAACAAGCGCTGGACCGGTTGGCGCCGACCCATGTGGAGGTGCCCAGCGGTTCGCGCATCCGGCTGGATTACGCCGACGGCGCGGCGCCGGTGCTGGCGGTGAAGCTCCAGGAACTGTTCGGTCTGGGGGAGACCCCCACGGTTGCGGCGGGGAGGGTTGGGGTGCTGCTGCATCTCCTGTCGCCGGCCGGGCGGCCGATACAGGTGACCCGGGACCTGCGGGGATTCTGGAACGGGGCCTACCATGAGGTGAAAAAGGAATTGAAGGGGCGCTATCCCAAGCACCCCTGGCCGGACGACCCCTGGAGCGCGCCGCCGACGCGAAGAGCAAAACCGAGAACCTGACCGTCTGCCACAGAGACACAGAGACACGGATAACGTCGTAAAAACACCTGAAATCTTTGGGTTACATCTTTAGGCTTTTGGATTTTCTCTGTGAACCTGCTGTGTCTCCGTGTCTCTGTGGCAGATGTTATATGCAGTTACCCCATCCGGAATCGCCACTCGCTGACAGTCCCTGATTTCTCCACCTCCACACCCCGGTCCGGGTTGGCCGCCAGGTGCCGCAGGATGGCGAAGACCGACTCGCTCTCCTCCGGCGTGCCCAGGGCCGCGGCCACCTCTTCGGCGGTCATCATGGCGCCCCGCACCCGTTTCAGCAGGGCAAGGGCTGCCCGCTGCCGATCGATGACCGCGCCGGCCGCCTTCTTGCCCGCCTCCACGCCGGGCTGGTGATAGGCGTTGATGTTGATCAGGCCGGCATACAGGCCGACGGTGCGCTCGAACAGGGCGATCAGGGCGCCGATGATGAAGGGATCGATCCGCTCCACCGTAATGGTCATGGACTCGCGCCCCTTTTCGCTCAGGGCGCTGCGGGTGCCGTGCAGGAAGCCGAACAGGAAGTCGCCGCTGGTGACCCCTTCCTCCACCTGCATGGACGCCCCTTCACGGTCGCGCAGCACTTCGATGAAGGTCACGAAGAAGTTGGCCACCCCTTCGCGCAACTGCTGCACATAGGCGTGCTGGTCGGTTGAGCCCTTGTTGCCGTAGACGGTCAGCCCCTGGTTGACCAGCGTGCCGTTCAGGTCCAGCTCCTTGCCGATGGATTCCATGATGAGCTGTTGCAGATACCGGGAAAAGAGCAGCAGGCGGTCCTTGTAGGGGAGCATGACCATGTCCTTCTCCCCCCGGCCGGCAGTGGCGTGGTGCCACATCAGGGCCATCAGCGCCGCGGGATTCATCAGCGTGGAGGTCTGGCGGGTTTCCTCGTCGCAGCAGCGCGCCCCCTCCAGCAGGGCCGCGATGTCGATCCCCTGCAGGGCGGCCGGCAGAAGCCCCACGGCCGAGGTCACGGAGGTGCGGCCGCCGACCCAGTCCCACATGGGAAAACGCTCGATCCATCCCTCGGTCGTTGCCAGGTGGTCCAGTTCGCTCCCCTCGCCGGTCACGGCCACGGCGTGACGGCTGAACTCCAGTCCGGCTCGTCCGTAGACGGCCTGGACCTCCAGCATGCCGTTCCTGGTCTCTTTGGTGGAGCCGCTCTTGGAGATGACGATGGTCAGGGTGCGGGCGATGTCCGCTCCCTGTTCGCTGAAGACCCGGTCCATGCCGTCCGGGTCGGTATTGTCCAGAAAGAGCGGTTTCAGCCGGTCACAGGGGAAGGAGAGGGCGTCGGCCACGAACTGGGGACCCAGGGCCGATCCGCCGATGCCGATGACCAGCAGCCGGGTGAAGGCCGCGCCGTTGCCGGACCGGATCCGCCCCTCGTGGATGTCCGCGGCGAATGCCGTTACCCGGGCGATGGTAGCCTCTATGCCGGAGCGCATCACCGGGGTGGGGGCCAGTGCGGCGTTCCGTAACCAGTAATGTCCCACCATGCGCTGCTCGTCCGGGTTGGCAATGGCCCCTTTTTCCAGTGCCGCCATGGCGCTAAAGGCGCGCTGCATATCCGGTTCCATGCGGTCGAGGAACGTGTCGTCAAAGTTCATCCGGCTGATGTCCAGAGACAGCCCGGCCTGCGGGCAGTGGCAGAGATAACGGGTATAGCGTTTCCAGAGTGAAAGGTTGTTCATGCTTTCCTCCCGATGGGCTCGTAACATCGCCCCCATTGTGCCCTGTTCATGAACTTTGTCAAGTATTCCGACGGGTGTTTTTTGCTTGTAACGACAGCGTTTTTTTATTAGGTTTGAGTCCTTACCCAGAACGGCGTTTCGAATGGCAAAGGGACATGTGTGCAGGGCCCTGCCGGTTCGAACCGTCGCCGATGAAACGGAGTCCAGAACAGGGGCGAGGTATGGAAGGTGATAAGCCGCTCTCGATACTGCTGGTGGAGGACGATGGGGCTGCCCGCGAGATCCTGGCCAGCGTGCTTGTCCTGAAATTTCCACAGATCGTTTTCCACGTTGCCGACAACGGCAAAACAGGGCTGGAGTGTTTCGATAAACACGCATCGGCCATCGTCATCACCGACGTCAACATGCCGGTAATGGACGGCCTCCGCATGGCCAGGGGCATCAAATCGATCATGGCGGATGTCAAGATGATCGTGCTTACCGCATTCAGCGATAAATCCATCCTGGAAACCACTGCGGCGGACGGCATCGGGATCGACCACTACATCCTGAAACCGGTCGATTACGAAAAGCTGTTCGCGGTAATCGAACAGTGTCTGGCCGAGGTCGCAACGGGGCATGGCCGCATCACTCCGAAGTGGAGGGATAATGAAAAAGCGCAATGACCATACCCCGCCCCATGGCAAGGGCACGGCCGGGAGAAAGAGGGGGAAGGCCCCCATCCCACCGGGAGGGGGTAAAACACCCGTCCCGGCGCGCCCCTGCTTTGTGGTTGGTATCGGTGCCTCTGCTGGTGGCCAGGAGGCCCTGGAACAGATATTCACCACCCTTCCCGTCGACTGCGGCCTGGCCTATGTGGTGGTCATGCATCTTCCCCCCGACGGGCCGTCATTCCTGACCGCGATGCTGAGCCGTTACACGACCATGCCCGTGGTTACGGCCGAGGAGGGGATGCCGCTTTTGCCCGACAGGGTCCATGTGATCCCCGCGGGGAGGATCCTGGCCCTGACCGGCGACCAACTCCACCTTGAGGCATGGGGGGGAGCCCCCGGAGCCGCCCACCCCATTGATCGCCTGTTTGGCTCGTTTGCCGAGGGTGTGCATGAGCGTGCCGTGGCCGTGGTCCTTTCCGGCTCGGGCAACGATGGCGCCCAAGGGGCAAGACTGGTCAAGGAGGCCGGGGGGATCGTCATCGTTCAGGAGCCCGGCACGGCCGCATACCCCGGCATGCCGGGGAGCGCCATTGCCACGGGGGCTGCGGACCTGGTACTGGCAGTGGAAGAAATTGCGGTGAAGATCGCCGAGATTGCCCGGGGGCACTGCAGCCTCGGCTCCCGGGCATGCCGGGTCACTACCCTCGATGAGGATCTGAGCGTCATTTACAGCATCGTCAAGGATAGTACCGGCCACGATTTCAGCTCCTACAAGAGCAATACCGTCATGAGGCGCATCGAACGGCGCATGGCGGTGAACGATGCGGCCGGGATAGGCAGGTACATTGACCTGCTGCGGGAGAATAGCCAGGAGGCCCATGCACTCTGCCAGGACATCCTCATCGGCGTGACGAGCTTCTTCCGCGATCCTGAGGCGTTTACGACCCTTCGCCGGGAGGTCTTTCCCCGGCTCTTCGCCAACCGTTCATCCGACGAACCGGTGCGGATATGGCACGCCTGCTGCGCCAGCGGCGAAGAGGTGTACTCCATGGCCATGCTGATCAGGGAGTACCTGGCTGAGCAGAACCTCACCGTTGATGTGCTGATATTTGCCACCGATATCGACGAAGTAGCCATCAGCCAGGCCCGCGCCGGTCAATATGGCGATGATATCGAGACGGAAGTGGGCGCGGAGCGCCTCAAGACGTTCTTTACCAGGAACGACGGTCGCTGGCAGGTGTCGAAACAACTCAGGGATATGATCGTCTTCGCCCACCACAGCCTGATCAAGGCCCCCCCATTCTCGCGGCTCGACCTGCTGGTATGCCGTAATTTTCTTATTTACCTCAACCCGGACATGCAGCAGCGACTTCTCGCCCTGTTCCACTTGGTCCTGAAACCCGGGGGGACCTTGTTTCTCGGCAGTGCGGAAACGGTGGGGAGGAACCCGACGTTGTTCGCCGCCATTGACAAGAAATGGAAGATCTTCGAGCGCCGTCAGGGAGAGCGGCGGTCGACGGCGCACTTTCCCCTGGCCTCGGCGATCCGCAAACTTCCCGGAACATTGCGTTCACAACGGCCACACACGGCCCCGGAGGCCGGTCCCGGCGAGATCGCCGAAAAACTCCTCTTGGAACGCTATTCACCTCCCTGCGTGGTGGTGAACGAGAAATACGAGGTGGTGCACGTCTCCACACGGATGAAGCGTTTTCTGGAAGTGCCGCCCGGCGAACCGACCAGGGACATCCTGCGGATGGCGTGCGAGGAGTTGCGTCCGGCCCTGAGGGCGGCCATCCACAAGAGCTTCAGCGTGCGGAAACGTGTGGATTTCGCCGGCGTGAAGCTTGCGGCCGACGGCTTGGAGCTGACGGTCAATGTGGTGGTCGAACCGCTCGATGGGCACCAGGCAACCGGCAGGCTGGTTATGGTGGTTTTCGAGCAGGTTATTGCCCAGCCGCCTGTGAGCGCGACGGCGGATGCGAACACGATCACCAGCGGCGATGACGCCTCCCGGGATATGCTCGTGCGCCAGTTGGAGGAACAGCTCCGCGTTACCCACGAGCAACTCCAGGCCACCGCCGAGCAGCTTGAGACCTCCCACGAGGGATTCCTGTCGACCAACGAAGAGTTGATGTCTATCAACGAGGAATTCCAATCGGCCAACGAAGAACTGCAATCCACCAACGAGGAGTTGGAGACCTCCAAGGAGGAGTTGCAGGCGTTGAACGAGGAGTTGAGCACGGTCAACGCCGAGCTGCAGTCCAAGGTGGAAGAGCTCAACCAGGCCAACAGCGATATGGAGAACCTGCTCACCAGTTCGGAGATCGCCACCCTGTTTCTCGACCGGCAGTTGGACATCAAGGGATTCACCCCGGCGGCGGCCGCCATCTTCAACCTGATCCGGGCCGACATCGGCCGCCCGTTCCAGCATTTCGCCGGCAAGATAGACTGGCCCGGCTTTGCCAGGGACGCGGCACTGGTGCTGGCGGGTCACCCCTTTGCGGAGCGGCAAGTGTCGTCGCTGGACAGGGAGCGGCACTACCTGAAGCGGATTTTCCCCTACAGGAACACCGATGGCGGGATAGACGGCATTGTCGTGATCTTCATCGACATCACCGAACACAAGCGGGCCGAGGAGGCCCTGCAGCTGAGCGAACAGCGGTACCACTCCCTGTTCGACAATATGTTGGAGGGACTTGCCTATTGCAAAATGCTCTATGATGACCAGGGCACTCCCGAGGATTTCGTTTATCTTGAGGTCAATAACGCGTTCGGACGGCTGACCGGGTTGGAGCATGTGGTCGGGAAAAGGGTCACGGAGGTGATTCCGGGCATCAGGGAATCCGCTCCGGAGCTGTTTGAGATCTACGGCCGGGTCGCATTGACCGGACGGTCTGAGAAATTTGAAATCGAGTTCAAGCCGTTGTCCGCATGGCTCTCCGTCTCGGTGTACAGCATGGACCGGGAGTACTTCGTCGCTGTTTTCGATGACATAACCGAGCGCAAACGGACGCAGGAAGCGTTGGCGGAGAGCGAAGCGCAGGTCAGGCGCAAACTGGACAGCATTATTTCTCCGGAAGGGGACATCGGCAACCTGGAGCTGGAGGATGTCATCGATGCACCGGTGATTCAATCCCTTGTGGATGACTTCCATAAGCTCGTACCCATACCCATGGCGATCATCGACCTCCAGGGCAAGGTACTGGTCGGCAAGGGATGGCAGGATGTCTGTACGCAATTCCATCGGGTTCATCCCGAAACCAGTGCCAACTGCCATGAAAGCGACCTGCAGCTCACCGCGGGTATCCCGGCAGGGGAGTACAAGCTTTACAAGTGCAAGAACAACATGTGGGATGTGGCGACGCCGATCATGGTAGGGGGGCGGCACCTGGGCAATTTCTTCTCAGGGCAGTTCTTCTTCGACGACGAGCCGCTGGACTATGCGTTTTTCAAATCCCAGGCCCGTTGTTACGGCTTCAACGAAGATGAATATATCGCCGCCCTCCAGCGTGTTCCCCGGTTGAGCAGGGAATCTCTTAGCGCTGCCATGGAGTATTTCACAAAGTTTGCCAACCTCATTTCACAATTGAGTTACAGCAACATAAAACTGGCCCGTTCGCTGGTAGAACGGGATAACCTGATGGAGGAGCTGCTCCGGCAGAGCGTCGAGTTGCAGGCATCCCGTGTGAAGGCGGAAAACGAACGGCGCCTTCTGGCGGCCGTGATGGAAGCCTTGCCGGTAGGCGTGGTCATCACCGATGTCGGCGGGGAGCCTGTCCAGTCCAACAGCGCCTTTGATCTGATATGGGGCGGCGTGGGGCCGATGACCCGGTCCGCGGAGGGCCAGATAGAGTACAAGGCGTGGTGGGCCGACACGGGCAAGCCCGTTGCCCCCGGTGAGTGGGCATCGGCCATCGCCGTACGGGAGGGTGAAACCACGATCGGACAGGTGATGCGGATTCAGCGGTTCGACGGTTCCGAAGCCGCTATCATCAATAGCGCCTCCCCGGTTCACGATGCAGCCGGGACTATCATCGGATGCGTCGTGGCCATTCAGGACATCACGGACCTGAAGCGGGCGGATGAGGCACTGCGCCGCGCCCATGACGAACTGGACAGGCGGGTCAGGGAGCGGACCGAGGAGTTGGCGGCAACCGTCGATACCCTGCGGAATGAAATCGCCGAGCGGGAGCGCATGGAGGCAAGTCTTCTGCGTTTGCACCGGCTCTACGCGGTGATGGGCGAGATCGACCAGGCCAT
>DATBXI010000001.1:0-3545 GCA_036514355.1 Desulfuromonadaceae bacterium | reverse complement strand
CGGCGAGTTGGAGCCGGATGCTTACCCCTGCGCCCATGGCCATTTCGTTGCAATGGCCGATCAGGCCGAAACCGGTCACGTCGGTGGCGGCGGTGGCATTGCACTCACGCATCAGGTCGGCGGCTGCCCGGTTGAGGGTGGTCATCCACCCGATCGCCTCTTTTATGGCTGTCTCGGGGGCCATTGCGCCCTTGATGGCGGTGGCTATGATGCCCGTGCCCAGGGGTTTGGTCAGGATCAGCACATCACCCGGACGGGCGGTGGAGTTGCGGATGACGGCGCCGGGGTCGATCAGGCCGGTGACGCTGAGGCCGTACTTCAGCTCCGCGTCCTCCACCGTATGCCCTCCCACCAGGCAGACGCCGGCTTCGTCCAGCACGCTCCGGCCGCCCTTCAGCACCTCGCCCAGCACCTCCCCGGGAAGGTCGCAGGCCGGAAAGAAGGCCAGGTTCATGGCGGTGATGGGGCGGCCACCCATGGCGTAGACATCCGAGATCGCGTTGGCGGCGGCGATGCGGCCAAAGGTGAACGGGTCGTCCACCAGAGGGGTGATGATGTCCGCCGTCTCCACCAGGGCGCACGTATCCCCGATCCGGTAGACCCCGGCATCGTCCGATGTCTCCGGTCCCACCAGGAGGTTTGCGTCGCGGTATGTCCAAAGCCCGTCCAGGGCTTTCGCCAGGCCCTCGGGGCCCAGTTTCGCGGCTCAACCTGCGGCCTTCACCATTTGGGTCAGCTTAATCATGGCCATCCTTTTACGCAAAATCTGCCACAGAGACACAGAGTCACGGAGGTACACAGAGAAAACCAAAATTATTTTGGGGAAGGCTAACGGCATCATTCATAATCCGTTTTCTCTCCCGTCTTTTTCTCTGTGTCTCTGTGACTCTGTGGCAGACGTGGTTCTGCTTTGCTTATTTCAGGTACACCCGCGGCACCCGCTTGCTGATGCCGCAGAAGATCTCGTAGGGGATGGTGCCGGCCCAGGCGGCCAGATCCTCGGCGCTGATGCGGTTGCCGGCCTTGTCCGGCCCCATCAGCACTACCTCGTCACCAACCGCGACGCCGGGGATGTGGGTCACGTCCAGCATGATCCAGTCCATGCAGACCGTGCCCGCCACCCGGGCCCGCTGACCCCGGATCAGCGCCTCGCCCCGGTTGGTGAGGGTGCGGGGATAGCCGTCGGCATAGCCCACCGGCACGCTGGCGATCAGGGTTCTCGCGTTGGCGCTGAAGCGGCGGGCGTAACTGATGGTGGTGCCCGGTTCCACCCATTTCAGCATGGCGATGCGGCTCTTCAGGCGCATGGCCGGCTTGAGATCGAGCTTGCCCTGGAAATCCGGGGAGGGGAGGGCGCCGTAGAGGGCGATGCCGGGCCTGACCAGGTTGCAGCCGGGCACGTCCCTGAGCAGGGCGGCGGCGCTGTTGGCGATGTGCAGATACCGGGGGCTGAAGCCGTTCTTGCGGGCCTCTGCCAGGACCCAGGTGAATCGCTCCGCCTGGATCCGGGTGAAGTGCTGGCCCGACTCGTCCAGTTCGTCGGCGCTGGCAAAGTGTGAGACGATCCCCTCCAGGAGGATGTTGGGCAGCTTTTTCAGTTCCTGCAGAAAGGCGGGCGCATCGGTGTAGGGGATTCCCAGGCGTCCCATGCCGGTATCGATCTTGAGGTGCACCTGTGCCTTGCGGAAGAGCTTGCCCGCGGCGTGGTTGAGGGCAAGGGCCTGTTCCATGCTGAAGACGATGGTGGAGATGTTGAAGCCTATGCACTTGCGCTCCTGGCCGGGGTAGACCCCCCCAAGGAGCAAGATCGGCTTGTCGATGCCGCTCTTGCGCAGTTGGATCCCCTCGGCCAGGAAGGCGACGCCGAAGGCGTTCACGCCCAGGGTCTCCAGTTCGTGGCTGATGTCCATGAAACCGTGGCCGTAGGCGTCAGCCTTGACCACCGCCAGGATCTCGGCCCGACGGGGGATGGAGGTCCGGATCATCTGAAAGTTGTGCCGGAGTGCTGTCAGGTCGATTTCGGCGAATGTGGGGCGGCTGTCGTACAAAACGGTGTGTGCTCCTTTACGGGCGGTTGGAACGGTGCAAGATGGGTTGTAGCACGCCCAGACGTGGGGTGTAAAGGGAAACGGCAGGTTGCCGGTGTGAAGGATAAAAAGGCCTATAAGCCTCTTAATGTGGACTATCTCCGCCAGTACTCGTGTCATCTGGTGAATTGTGCATGCAAGGAAAATCGGCTAGAAGAATCTTATTGTATTTTTC
The DNA here is from genome assembly GCA_036514355.1 of Desulfuromonadaceae bacterium. GTDB lineage: Bacteria > Desulfobacterota > Desulfuromonadia > Geobacterales > Pseudopelobacteraceae > JACPFJ01. The sequence continues at coordinate 1,283 of DATBXI010000001.1, read as the reverse complement.
TCATGTAATGGCTTGTTTTTGCCCTGAATCAGTGATAGGTAGAATTGTTCAGTTGTGCCTGTTTCCAGCACCGGCTGCCGGCCGGAAAAGCGTCGATGAAATCTGAATATCCCCTTGGCTTTCCCAGCGGAGATGCGTTATGACCACACTCTTTCCCATAAGTTTGCTGTACGTCGAGGATGATGCGCTCCTCCGCGAGGCCGTGGCCACTATTCTTGAAACGCACTTCCAACGGGTCATAACCGCGGGGGACGGCGTCGAAGCACTGAAGATAGTGGCGGAAGACAAGCCGGACATAGTGCTCACCGACATCTGCATGCCAAAGCTCGACGGACTCGAACTCGCCGCACGGCTGAAAGCGACGCATTCCGACATCCCGGTGATTATCGCCACCGCATTTACCGAGGTTGACCACCTGCTCAAGGCCATCGAACTGGGGGTCAGCGGGTTTGTCAGCAAGCCTCTGGATTATGAGCAACTGTTCAGAACGATAGATAAGACCGTACAACCGGTCATCCAGCGGAAACAGATTGAAAGCCTGCGCAACCGGCTTGGGAATATCCTTTCACTTAAACTGGGGTGGAGCCCTGCCATGCGGCAGGTGGCCGAGCAGGCTGCCATGGCCGCGGAGAGCAGCTACAACGTGATGATCGAAGGAGAGGCGGGGGCCGGCAAAACACACCTGGCCGCGCTGATCCACTCGCAAGGGGAGCAGTGCCGTGCACCGTTTATCGTCGTGTATTGTCCGGGAACAGCGGCCGAACAATTGGAGTTCGAGTTGTTCGGGCGACGCGGCAAAAATCTGGGCAAGCTTTCCGTGGCAGCGTCGGGAACCGTCGTGCTCCAGCAGGTGGATACCGTACCGGTGGCATTGCAGGCCAAACTGGCGCGTGCCATTGACGACCGTACGTTTCTTCGTGCCGGGGATTCGGAACCCGTGCGGCTCAATGCCCGCGTCATGGCCACCGTCCGGGGGAGCGCACAGGCTGCCCATGCCGAAGGGCGGCTTTGTGATGCGCTCTTCTACCTCATGACCGAACAGGTAATCTCCATGCCGCCGCTGCGGACCCTGCCCGATGAACTTCCGCGGCTGGCCGGAAACTTTCTGGCAGAGGCTGCCGAGGACCTGCACCGGCCCGGGCTGATGCTCACCGACGATGCCCTTGCGTTCATGGTCGGCTATCCCTGGCCCGGCAATATCAGCCAGCTCAAAAACATTATCCGCCGTGCCGCGCTGTGCGGTTCACGGCGGATCGACCGTGACCACCTTGCGCCGCTGCTGC